>NZ_JAVDDX010000004.1 GCF_030848575.1 Haloarcula sp. H-GB4
TGGAACTGAATCACTCAAGACCGGCTGGTTCTCGTAATCTGTGAGCGACGATTGTTCCGATCTCTGCTACTCTTCTGATGCATCATATAACAGATCAAATGCTGGGTTTCGATACAGTACCAGTTTTCACGACAAGGACTGGGTCATCAGTGAGCGTTCTGGTCTTGGCCATTGCTGGCAATGCGTTCCAGCGCTGACAGAGTCCCGGGGCGTAATCCTCACCGTTCATTCACTGATACCATTTCGGGGTAATATCGGGACTGTGTTGGTTAGCTTATCCGTCGGTGTCATTATATACTCCGACCTAATCTACGTCGAAAAACTCAGGTACCTGAGGTAACTCAGGTAAATAAGGCAAAATAGCTAAGTCACCTAAGGTGGTTCAGTTAGCTATGAGTGGTGATGCAATGACGCCACGTGCAGTCAGCGTCGGCGTCCTCAAAGGCGGTTTCGGCAAGACTACGACAGCAATCAACCTAGCGCGCGAACTTGCACACCGGAACAAGCGCGCGCTGCTGGTCGACCTTGATGATAACGGCCATATGACGCTCATCCTCGGTCACGACGACGCGTATCGGGGTGAACGCTGGAACACAAACCACGCCGCTGATGTACTACTCGACGGCGCGGACCCACACGATTACATTACGCAGGTGAGCGATGGTCTCGATTTGTTCCCTGCGCACGTCGACCTGGAGGATGTCCAGTCCGGGCTCAAGGAGGCAACAATGGGGACGACACGCCTGAAAGAAGAACTCGTCAGCGAATTGCTTGGCGAAACCTACGACTACATAATCATCGACTGTCCAGCGAACCGCGGGAAACTCAACGACAACGCGATGTACGCAACGGGGAACATCATCATTCCATTGCGGCCGGAGAACGGCTACGAGACCGGCCTTACGAATACGGTCCAGCGCCTAGTCATCGAGGCTCGTGAGTACTTCGACCTCGACATCCTCGCCGTCACGCCGACAGACCTCAGCGGCCGCATCGACCAAGAGACACGTGACCGCCAACTTCTGCGAGAGATGACGACCCGTGAAGCCGTCGCAAAGCACGTTCCCAACTACGCGTACATTCCACCGGAGGACTGGGACGCCATCGACAACGGCTCATATGATGGCGATTTGCCGGGTATCCGCCACCGCGCGGCCATCGACAATGCAAACGACGAGGGCGTGCCATTGCGTGACTACGATGCCGAGTGTGATCAACTCCAGTGCTACGACGAACTCGCACAAATCGTCGAAACCGGGGAGGTGCGTCGCTGATGGGCTTCGACGATCTCGAAGATGCCGCGGCCGAGCAGGACGGTGACAATGCTGACACTGCTGACGATGCGGTTGAGGCGGAATCAAGAGCGATGCCAGATACGACTCAGACCGACCGCCGACAGTCCGAACAGTCTACAGACAACAGTGACGATTGGAAACGTCGACCGGCGTTTCCCTATGACGACGCTTCTCAGGAGGCTATTTACCCACGCTCAGATACGTGGGACGAGTTCGAGGATATGCTTGACTTCGAAGTGAAGCGCGAACTCCGCGACGCTGGCCTGCGGGATATCCCGAAGCGGGAGTATCATGAGGCACTCCTCAAACTCGCTATGGAACACCCACAACGGCTCGCTGAACTGGTCAAAAACGGACGGAAAAAGTGAGCCTCACCTCGATATGCCGCTCAACTACTTCCTCCGACACCACACTCGCTGTTCCACGTAGTACCCGACTTTCCTGAACCCGCTGCGCCAGAAATATGACTCCCGAATCTCAGGATACCGCTCCAGTAAGTACCCGCCTGGATGCGATTTGAATTGATGAAGCCAGCCAAAACAGAGTGCCAGTACTAGCAACCATGCCGTCGCTTCGTCCGACCCGACATCCGGTGTCACGAGCGGCAAATCGATATCAATTGCCTCGTACCAAACTGACGGTCGCTTCGATTGGCCGTCGTCGACGAGCTCGACTAAGTGAAGCTCCTCAAGTTCGGTCAGGTTTCGGTGAACCTGACTCACATCTCGCTCAACGAGGCGAACTGTCTCGCGGATACTGTCAGGGTCGTGCTGAACGATCGCCCGCAAGAGTTCGAGCGACTTTGGTCGAGTGACTCGATGGACATCAGCTGGGTCGTGATACACGACTTCGAGATGTGGGTCAGGCGTTCCGCATCGATCGAGTGCAGCGAGGGTATCTTCAAGACCATCGTCACTACTCTCTTGGAATCGGATACGGTGCGTGCGGCCGGTCGTGCTTGAATTACTAGGTGTGGCCCTGATCAACCCCCTCTGATTTGAACGGCTGGAAGAGTGGTTGGTGGCAATCAAACTTGACGTCGACAACCGTGCTATCAGCACGATGCTTGTGATGGTGTGCTGCATCGGGATGGTTGGGAAGGTTATTATACAGGATGATGGTCTCGCCGGCTGCGTTCCCGTACTGCATCGAGTACTTGATGCCCTCTGGATAGCAGTCGGATATGTGGACCTGATAGGCAGTGATCTCAACGGAGCGGTCGCCGAAGTCCCGTGTGACGTTGATAAGTTGCTGTGCATCGTCTCCCTGTCACAGGTGTTGGTACGCACCACAATACCACTGATCGTTAACTACTCGTGACACTTTCGCAGTCTCCGATGCCAGGTTTAACCCAAGCGAGAGTGCGGTCATCACAGTGCTGAGCACGGGGGAGACACCAGCGCTACAGTTGGGGCTGGTCAATGACGACAGTGCTACAGCGGGGACAGAGCAGGCGGTCGGAGTGGACTGAATCGTCCATGATCCAGTCTCCGTCAATCGGGCTGGCGTGCTCGCAGGTTGGACAAAACAGCGCTGTTTTTGAAAACTGCTGGTTAGAGTCGCTGGTGCGGGGTATCGAGAAGGTCATGCGGTCGGGGAGTAGGTATGGCCGAGGACGGCACAGACGATATTCAATACAGTCAGTGCACCGGTCAGTAGAGGCTGTGCTGTAACAATGTCCGTCGCAAGTATACCCACAATAACAAATGGGAGTGGGATACTCGCCCAGAAGGCGATTCCCTGGAAGACGGAGACGATTGTTTCGACGAGCATCGCCAACGGTGGTCGGAAGCTCGATTCGATAGCAGGTGGGCGTGGGAGAGAGGAATCGGAGGTCGACATTGGAGTTTCGCGTACTACTCTAATGCACTGGCATCCCCATATAAAGCGCAGACCATCAGCGTATATTTGATTCACTTCACTGTCTACCGGATAGTTTAGCACTTTTTACGACGGTGAGAAACCGTCTCAAAATTCTTTAGAGGTTTTACAATTGGCTATAAACAGATCAATCTTGTTGGATGGTATCCCGATATCCTGATCGGTCAGCCCCTGCTTGTAGATGGAACTGACCCGTCCCCGAACAGAACAAGCAGCAAATGAAAGCTGCCTCGCACGGGTTCACTGAAAGCTAACCACCAGACCAGAGCAGTCACCGGAGCGTTGGTTCGCATAACAGCAGCAGTTCTGTAGAGATGATCATTTCGCGAAACAAGTGACTTACTCGAGACGAGAGGGAGGCAAATTATCCAATCCACACTCCCCCGTTTCGAGTGCCGTCTTGGCATGGGAGCAGTCAGACATACGTTAACCAACATACGCCCGGTGGTCGGTTGTGTTGGCTAGCCACGTGGGCCGCGATCAAGGCCGGTCACAAACCAGCGCCTTTTCTTCTCAAGCGGCTGGTCAGAATTCTCGCAGACAGTACACCCGGCGTCCGAAGGGGACGTGCCTTTCAGGTACTTCATCCGGATGGCTGTTGCCCGCTATTTCGCTTGTCGTCGTTGGCTCTGTTGAACTTCTCAGCGGGTAGCAAGTCCTAGCCCGATTATGGCCAATACAGAGAGTGTGTTCAGCCAACCGTCCCCGTCTATGCGCTGTAGTCTTTGAACGAGGGCTGTATTCTTCAATCGAGGGAGACCGATCTCCCCTAAGAAGTAGCAGTAGATATGAGTCAAGAAGGACAACCATCAACTATGGGAAACTTGGTTGGTTCAGTCAAGCATATCCATACAGCCCCGAAAACGGGTGGAGGCCCGAAATCACGAGATTCCGTCGAAGCTGTCGCAGGCCGGGGTCTCAAAGGGGATCGATATTTCAAAGGCGATGGAATCTACAACGAACGAGAGGAGCTTGAACCGAGTGACATCACCCTTATCGAGGCTGAAGCACTGGACGCTGCGGCTGAAGATTACAACGTAGACTTCGAACCCGGCGCACACCGTCGGAATATCACGACGCGAGGGGTCCCACTCAACCACCTCGTTGGGGAACGCTTCCAAGTCGGCGAGGCAGTGCTTGAGGGAACTGGTCTGTGTGAGCCCTGCGGCTACATGGAGTCCCTCGCGGACCAACCCAACGCTGCGGAGGCACTCACACACCGTGGGGGTCTCGATGCATGGATCATCGAATCTGGGGAGATTAGTGTCGGTGACGACGTCATTTGGTAGAAAGCGGAACTGTCCATAGTTGGCTGATATTCTGACCGATCTCTGACGACGCGGTTTTTTCGATGGTACTCAATCAGAATCGAGGCACGCATCAAAACCAGTCTCCGAGGTTATGTAGCAGGCCTATCTGACCGAGACGTGGCGTCACACCTGTTGTGACCGAGCACATCGCTGTCGTCGCTCCGTTCGTGTTATGATGAAACCAACACGTGAATCAGAACGGGAGTGACAAGTGCTCTGCGGGGATGGAGTTCCGCACGGTTACGAGCGGATCGACGACTTGGCTTATTTCGAGTCCGCCAACGAGACTCGAAAAGAGGTACGCCTCGGTCTTTGATATGTCGTGATCGGCTTGCAAGAGGTCGAGGACATCACTGTTAGCCAATTTGACTGCTTCTTCCATCGTGTCGGCGCTGGCGATTGATTTGATGTTCTCACCCGTATCCACAATGGGACGGTCAAGTCCGATATCGGGGTCCGAAATCACTGAAACCGTGACATCGATTTCGGTCCCAATTTCGGCACCTGTTCCACACATTTCTCCATCGGCCATAGCGGCCTTGGAGTCGCCCATCGCCAACATTGCCCCATCTTGAAATACGGGGAAATAAGCAGTGGTACCGCCGGTCATATCGGTGGTATCGAGGTTCCCACCGTGGTTGTGGGGGGTCAATGTTGTGATGCTCTCTTCTGCGGTAGCTACACCGATTGTCCCGATTACAGGCTCGATCAGAATCTCATGACCGTCGAATTCAATTGTGTCGCCGTCGACTTCAGTGATTCGGGTAGCGGGGTGTTCAATCTCCTCGTCGTCCTGTAGCAATCCGAAGTCCGGCGTCGTGACGACCCGACCCTGACCCTCGTTGACCCGAACCGCTTCTATTTCGACCTCCAAGAGGTCACCCGGTTCAGCACCCTCTACCGCGATTGGGCCGGTCGCTGCGTTTACTTCTTCGGGAATCGAATCAAGGAGGTCGTCGTCAGTCTGAATCGTTTTATTGAGACTATCGATAGTCTCGATTGTGAGCGACTCCCCGTCAGTAGCCGTATAGACGGGATCCATCTCCGGAGAAAACTCGTAGATGTGACCGTCCTCATCGTATGAGATGCTTCGACGTGCCATATGGGATCTCTTCGGACAAATGCCACAAAAAGCCTCCCCGATGTGCTGGTACGCGCTGTCAAAAAGCCAAACCATCCCTAAACTGGAGCGGACCGGGCTATCCATCCAGCCGACGCCTACCCGGGCTCGACAGGTCTAATTCAGTGGTGAGACGGATCTGTCACACCTGTTGTGACCACTGGAATCGCTGTGGTCGCTCCGTTCGTCTTATGATTACGCACTCACTGCTAAAAAGATAGGTCGCTCCCGGTTCCTGCAACTAGTAGACAGCGGCGTCGGCGGCGGCAGGGCACGTGCCACCACGTCCAACGGCGTCGATTCAGATTCTAGTCGTGCGTGGCACAGGGTTAGGGTGACGACTCCACCACAACGGGTGTGACGCCGCTCGTCGTGGCTGGACGGCTGCGGGCCTGAATGAATGAGTGCCTTCGGAAACCACTCCACAGCGGTCGAATAAGGTCCGGCACAGGCACCGAAGTGCCATACATACTCTCCATTTCTCCCATCTCTCTCCCACAGCCCAGAGCCTGATTTTCAAGCTGTCGAGAGGCGTATTCCGTTCAAAACGCGAGGCAAAAGTTATAATTGTACTGACTAACTATACCCGTAGTACCAGAACAAAGCTTTTCACTTTGTCCTGGGGAATTGTCAGAGGCACGCAATACAGTCTCTCGCCGGTTTTGGCGGGTGGCTGTACTGTGAACGATACCGACTTGAACTCCCCGACAACAACAATTATGAAAGAGTGCTGCATATATTCTGGCAGGGTACCAGTCGGTAATCACCTGCCCAGTAATCACGTGCCTCTGACAACATCAACCGACTGGGTTCCCACTTTGAGGTACTGTTTGACGGCGCTCTGTAGATTGTTGGGGCATTATTTCTCACCCCCAGTAGCGACAGGGTGGGGCCACTCATGCAGGCCTGCGAGTGTGTCTGCCTGCCGTTGGAGTAGTTGTGTGCCAGCGTCAGTCAACGTATACCGCTCGTGCGAGCGTCAAGTTCGTCGCGATTGATGATGTTCCGTTCGAGCTTCTAGTAGGGACGACTGTGATTAATCGGGCCGGCGTAGCGCTCGTCGAGGTAGTGCTTGGGCGCGAAACCGTAGGGATCCTCGTTGACCGCGGCGCTGGCTTCCAGCATATCGCGCCGGAAGCCCGTCAGTGCGTAGTGGGTCGTCATTGGTGGCCTCCGGCGGGATGCCTCTGGCCCAGACTGGGACAAGACATGGAGAAAAGTCGGAGGCGCGCGTGACCGGAAGTCGATTACTTGGTTTAACTTATTTTGTGTGGTTATCACTGCTGATACTTAGGACGATATTTTCATGTACGCATGTATCCAAGTACAGGTATGTCAGAGAGTGCTGCTACTCCATCGCTTCCTCAGAACTGGGAAACGCTTGCAGTTCATCACTGGGATGGCGACACCGAGCTCATCGTAGAGCTTGCAGAGGTTCTGGAGAAGTTATCTACTGATGACGTACCAGTACTGGACGAGTATGTTGACGCGGAGTCGCTCTGCAACGGGCTTCAGGCAGTAGCGGGGCGACAGTTTACCGAGGTTCGTTTTTCTGTTGAGACGCATGAAGTCCGGATTCGTCAAAATGGAGCAATAGAAGCTCAACGGCAGCTACATCCCGAATAGACAGGAGCTGTGGGTGTCCGGTTTAAGTATTTGCTCTCATCCGTCTTTAGCTAAGAAAGGACCGATGTGATTGCGACGGCTTATTGTGGGTACTTTTGAGAGGAACGAGGAGGCGGTGTGCAACAAGACATCTCGAACTTCTTCACGGTGGTCTTGGTTAGCCACAACCCAGCGACCCACTCACTCCCTAACAATCTGATTCCCTTGTCGACACCATACGATGAAACGGTGGTTACACCTGCTTAGAGAACTCAAAAGAAGCGGTCAGCGACGAGGCGGTATTCTGCTACTATCTCGATCAAATCCAATTGTTGAAACCACTGCGTGTTTATCTGTCAGGGGCATTGTCCGCGGCCCCGTTTGCGGCCGAAGTCGCATTTGCTGCGACCCCGGCCTCACTGCTGCCAGGGGCCATATCACTGATTGACTCGCCGAGACCACCAGACTCTCCCCCGGCCGTGGAACTGACCTCGCCTGAATTATCCACACCCTCTGCAGGTGTAGCCATCGCAAGGGTCACGACAGAAATCGACATATGGCATGATTTCGTGAGGAATACTTCTATAGCTTGAGACAGTTCCACTCAGATTTTCCCAACGCATGATCCAACGGTAGCGAAAGTCTCGTCTGTTGCGTTGATCGCTGTTCTCACTGGCTGTATCGTCTTCCCGCTCTTCACGGTGATACTGACACTACTGGTAGCCAGTACTGGTGATAGCTTTGGAGTTCAGCGTGTCTCACTACTGCTAACAGTGCCGGCACTCGCGGCTGTTGTCCTCTAGGTCTGTATGCTTTCGCCCAAGAGACGCATCTTTCATCGTGGACGACGTATCGATGGTCGTACCCTATGCCTTGGTAAGCTGGCAGACCGTCAGTCTAGACTACTCCCAGCGGCTGGGGAAGGCCGTCACCCCTTATTACCGGCTTAGGGTCATCTTCGTAGTTACTTCGCTCTTGAGCCGACACCACGAAATAATGTCATAACTAAAGAATAGTTGAGTAGATGATGAACGGCTGCTACATACAGAGCGCGTATCGGTCACCGGTTCGGCACACGATTTCAGCGACTTGAATTGCTCAGTACGGAGTGTAACAAACGGTCGACAGAATTAGAATCAACAAATGTCTCCGATGGATTCTCACCGAGGACAGACCGCTCTATTCGCTGATCTCACTCAGTGATTGCAATCGGGGTCGAACCGGCAACGATGGCGCCCGTAGCGAGTATCGCAGCCGAAAGCGCGACGAAATCCCCACCGGGTGAATAGCCGGCTAACCCTGCACCCACCTGAACGATGAACACAGTGATGAAGTAACTAATGATGCCGAACACCAGCAAAACCATTGATGCGATAACACTACTGACTAACATGCCGAACGAGTCTAGCAAGCCCATTTCACCTGATAGACTCTTGACTGCCATTTACCAGTTGGGACATATCCACAGGAAGTCAGACCGATTCGCAGCTCAGTCATTATTGACAGCTCGAGCGTCTGGACACCCACAATACCCGAATAATTCCCATCCATACCGAGCCGGATTTTCAACAGCGTGTAGCCGAACGAAATACCGGAAGCGATAGGACGCATTGCTGCTACTGACAACAACCGAACTGGTCGTCGAGAGCGTCGTCGTACACCCACTGCGGGATGGGTCGCTTGCCGGTCGCGAAGGCGACTCGCTTCCCGTGTTTGCATTCCTTGTCGGGATTGTACTGACTCCACGGGCACTTGCAACTCCCTAGGGTTTTTACTCACTGTGTTGGCTGAAATACCTGCTCAATAAGACTGTGAAGCGGACAGTGAGTTCAGCTAAAAGTGAGTTGAACGATTTGTAGCCAATCGGGAACAGTGTGGCGTGGAACCGCCGGTCAAAGAGTATCAGATCATCTGATAGAATATCGGATACTTCCATGCTTGGCCTTGATACGCTTTCATGCTCGCGATAAGCGCAAAGCAAATCGTTGCTACCGCTATGAGTATTGCCAATGCTACACCAATAAGCTCACTCACTACGATGCCGGTTATAGCAACGAACACAGCGACCAAAGACATGGGAACGTGCCAATTTAATGCATTAGCTGCATTCGCTTTTATAAAGTTCTCATCCGATACTAAATACACAAAGGCGATGGGAAAAAAGCCAAACAGCAGTCCGGCGATGTGAACCAGTGCTGCAATAGCAGTATTTTGATTACGATTACTCTCCTTTCCAGTGGCGCTCGCGGTCATAAGTACACCATATCTATTCACAGAGGCAATAAGAAAGATCAGACACAATTCCAAGTTGTGGAACTGTGAGTTACAAGTTATGTTCCGTTCCAACATGGATCTGAATAGCAATGGCAGGTAGAGTGCGTCTCAGAGATATATAGACACGATGACCGACGAAGAGTTGAGTGGCATCTTGAACATCCTAAGCGATGAATATGCGAGAACAATTCTCCAAGAAACAATGAAACGGCCAATGTCAGCTGATGAATTGAGTGAGATATGTAATATATCGACACAGACAGTCTATCGTCGGACAGACAAACTCTCGTCATATGGTCTGTTAGATACAGAAATGGAATACGATGAAGACGGCCACCATTTTCAGATTTATAGCGCCGATCCAACTCAGATTGTGATTGGCATTTCTGAAGAGGATGCTAATGTGACTATCAGTAAGCGGGAACGAATGGCTGACCGTTTCAGCGAGTTTATAAACCAAGTGAGGGATCAATGATAGAAACGGGTTCGTGGCACCCGCTTGCAATCGTTGGCTTAGTCTTTTCACTCATAGCCCTTGCACTCGGGGTTGGTACTACATACATTGCTATGCGCGGCTATCTTCGGAATGGTCAGCGGCCAATGTTATTCGTTACTGTCGGGTTTATTTTTGTACTCTTGACGCCCACTCTGTTGTTATTCGTGTTCATATTCCCAGTAGCAGAGGAAACTATTTTCTATGCGATTAGTGCTATCAACCAGACTATTGGGCTATGTTTGATACTATATGGCCTCTGGACACCACGAACCTCAACTGTTTCAAAAAATGCTTAGAGGAATCTACTGAGACACTTCCTCGTCGTATGTCCGGTCAAGCGTTTCACGCAGTCGATCGGCATGATGGGACCGCACTCAGTGCAAGAGGTCGCTGTTCCGTCGAAGCCGTTGATATTCACTGACCAAGGGATGACGCTTGCGAGCCGATACGTCTCTGCTGCTGGATGGCGAGTACTAGCCGACGCGCAACAACGGCCCCACAGACGTCGCAGGTGAGGAGATGGTCTCGATCTGCTTCGTGGAAGAGCGACGCCGCCTGCTCGAAGTTGTCGCGGTCCTGAAGCGCACAATCCCGGCAAATCGTAAACTCGAACACGCCATCGTCTCGGTCCACTTCGTCGGGCCACCGGACGTAGGTGAACGCCTCACCGGAGATATCAGCTCTGTCCCCACAGAACCGATAGACTCGGACGTTGCCTCGGGCTGGACGCCGCTCATCGAGACCACCGTGCAACTGACCTGAGTGAGGATATACAGGTAGATTATCGTGGTAAAGTTGTCGGGACAGGCACTGAAAAGCGGTTTCCCAATCAGATTTGGTCTACACTCCCGTTTGAACACGGTGTGGGGGTTGTTCTTGACCCGCATTCGGATGGTGTTTCTGACTCGACGTACCAATATGAGCGGGGTAAAAACTTGGTCGCAATCGATTCAGGAGGTCATATTGTCTGGCGTGGTGCCTCCGTCAGCGATGCCGACGATACCCTATTTTCTCACCGACACATCTAGCGGGTGAATAGCCGACTGCTTGCACAGATGACTGCCATCAATACTACCGGTAGTCTGTTTGTTGAATTGGATTCTAATTCCGGTTCGGTCGTCGCCACGGATTTGTGATGGCGGCCGGCCTCCCACCGACTCGGAGGTAGTTCTCTCACGTAATGCTTCGGTCTTTCCCCTGTTTTAGAGCCAGAATAGACCGAGTTGCGTCAGAGAGAACAATACAATAGCGATGATGGCAAGAGACGGAAAGAGGAGGAATAGAGCAAATGTTCTCGATGAGTCGACCCAGAGAAAGGACTCGACTGGGGGGACCTATATGATTCCGACGAGGAGCCAAGGTGGAGCACTATCAGGGGGACAGACGATCGGCTTTCATGCGCCCTTCGCACCTCCTTTCGCGTCACCGGCTGCCCAGTCTGGTCGGCATGCAATAAATCAGCCCACAGGCTGGAACAACGGTTAATTATGTCGAGAATCAAAGACTTGCATACATTGGCCACCGACGAGGTGAACGCATCGTGGCGGTGGGCCACTGTGCTTGCCGTCCATCCAGTTCTGACAACCGGAGCTCTAGCCGCCGTGCTCTTATTTGCACTCATCAGCACCGCAACGACAGCCTTCGGCCTACCGAAGTTTATTCCGTTGTTCCCCGGAGGGCTGATGCTTTTGTTCCTCGGGCTGGGCCACCTCTATACACCGGTTTACGTTGCGGGACTGGTGCTGGACCGACGACGTGTGAGAGCGACCGACGCGACCTGGGTTCCATCAAGATTGATTCTACTGGGTGGTGGTTCCCAGATCGTATACTTCGCTGTCCCAATAGTACAGGCTTACGGCGGCGAGACCTTCGAGGAACTGGTCTTCGGATCAGTTGAACTCGCGGCGCTCCTGTGTACCGGGGTCGTGACGGTCAAGTATCTTGCAGTCCGCGACAGCAACCTACCCGGGGCTCCAGCGCTGGTCTCACTGTGGTCCGGTGTGTGGTTCCGTGTCGCTCAGGGGTGGCGGTTTTTCACTTGAATTCGCCGATACTTGCTAACCATACTGTGTGGAGTACAGCACAGATCAACAGCATCGAGACTGTGTTACGTTCTTCACGAATATGTCTGCATCACCCGATTGAATACGGCTGCTCCCTGTCTCGGTATCAATCCATTATCGGTACAACGAGACAAGTGACCCTCCCAGCAAGACCGTCCCAACAATAATTAGTGCCCCACCTGCCTTCGGTGACTCGTTAATCACTGTAATACCGATAGCCGCCGTTACGATGCCGACCACAACAAGCAGGAACCTCCATATGACATTGGCAATGGGCTCTATTATGATCTCAAAGACAACCTCAAAAGCCACCTCAACAATCACCTCAATAATTGGTCCAATCATATCGATAGATTATACTAACATAAATCTATTTATTAAATAAATATTGTGTGCCTGAATATATCATAGACCGACCGTTTCTGGCGTATCCGTGAACAGTCTCGGTCAAGCATTGATACTGGGCCACACGAGTCGGTCACTCGCAACTCGTTATGGTTTTCTGACTCGATCATCATGACGGATGTATGTCCAATACGGCCCTCCAGGACACCCCAAAGCGCGATTCAGCTGATACAGCTGACCTCGATCTTGAGTGGCTCACACTCGAAGATGGGGAATCGATTCAGTGGGCGAGTACGCCCCACAAGTACAGTCTCGTGCCCGCATTCATTATCGGGATCCCGCTTTCGCTGGTCCTCATCGGGATTCCGATCCTCGTTACCTCGTACCTCCAGTACACGAACACGAACTATGTCGTCACGAACCGCGGGCTCTACAGCAAGCGCGGAATTTTGTCTCGCGATGTCCAACAAATCGGATTCGAGAAGATACAGAATATCTCCTACTCGCAGTCGGCGCTGGGGTCGTCGTTCGGATACGGTTCCGTCGACGTCAGCACGGCTGGCGGATCGGGCGTCGAACTCAAGTTCCGCAGTATCCCGGATCCGGCGTCGGTGCAGGAACTGATCGCACGAGAGGTCGATAACCGGGAGCAGAGCAACGGGACAGAGGAAGCCGACACCAGCGACGTGCTAGACGAGATCCTCCACGAGCTCCAGGCGATCCGTCAGGAACTGGCCGACAACGATGGCAACGATCCGGTCGGCGGGGAACAGCACTCCAGTGACAGAACAGCCTCTGAGGAGCGATGAGCGACGATTGGTGGTTCCGGCACACCGACGAGCGCGTCGCTTGGGAGGGGCAGCCGCGGCTCTCGGCGGCGCTCCCCGGCGTCGGTGTCGGGATCGCAGTGTGTACCCTCGCAGCCGCAGCGGCGGTGCTCGCGGACCCACGAGCGGCCATTGGTGTCGCTCCTGGCGTCGGGGTGATGGCGTGGGCCATCCTACGGGTACGACGGACGAAGTACCTGCTCACGACGCGGGCGGTCTGGCTGAAACACGGCATAGCCGGTCGCACCGTCCATCGCGTCGGACTAAACAAGGTCCAAAACACCGGTTACAGCCGGTCCCTCACGGGCTCAGCCTTCGGCTACGGAACCGTCACCATCGAAGTCGCGGGCGGCGATGATCTGCAGTTCCGGCGGATCGACGATCCCGAGACAGTTCAGGCAGCGATTACGGACCGCGCTGGAAGTGACGAGGACGGTATCCCCGGCTCGGCGACACAGTGGCAGTCGGTGTTGTCCGTCGTTCGTGAGATACGCGCCGAGATCGAGTGACATCTCGCTAGCGACGCATTAGACTATTTCCGTGTTCACACGACGTCGGTACACGGCTTTGACGATTCGATACTGGCCATCGCATTCCCTGAGCGGTGGCAACCACGCTGAAGCCTTACTGCTCGTCACGGGATCGGAGCAGATGGCGGAAATCAAATCTGAACTACGCTCGATGGTGGATTTGGTAGATTAAGAGTCTTCTCGACAATATGCTCACTTCAAGATAGTTTTCGGGGACTTAGGATAGTGGTCGACTAGAAACGAGTAGAACGCACAAAACGCTTCAGACGAATCCTCACGAGTACCACAATTGGAACCGCTTGAGAAATCAGCCGTCCATAGTGACAGGCTCCCAGTGCAAGAAGTCCGTACTATCGTTCGCGACGACAGTCGCTGACATCAGCGATAGGCATCCGCCCGATAGTGGGTGGTCCACGCACTCAGTAATTAATCACTGGATGATGTTGTATTGATATTATATATATACTCATTTCAGGCTACATTTGAAGCAACATTCTAGTAGCCTGCGGTCAATCTAATTTCATGACCGTTCAGGTGTTATACGTTGAGCGAGACTTGGAGTTCGCACGTAGAACAGCTGAACAAGTTGAACAGGTGAACGCTCAAGTACAGGTTACGACTGTTATTGGGTTGGGGTCTGCATTGCAGGCTCTGAGCAACGATAGATACGACTGCATCGTCTCAGAGTACAAGCTCCCAGACGGTACTGGGCTCGAACTGTTCGAACACATCCAGAGTAACCACCCTACCCTCCCATTTATTTTGTTCACCGAGTACGGGAACGAGTCGGTCGCCGGTGACGCCGTTACTGCGGGTATCTCTGACTACCTCCAGAAGACGGAGAGCGACGAGCCATACGAATTGCTAGCAGATAGTATCAGTACTGTTGTCACAACCGACGAAACTGTGACAGAGGCAACTCGAGAGCGCCGCCGGTTCGAACAGGTGCTGAAGACTGTCCCGAGTTGTGTCGTTCAGCTCAACAGAGACGGTCAGTTTATTTTCGCGAACAACAGGGCTGAGACAGTGCTCGGATTGGAACAAGGAAAACTCGAAGAGCGTGCGTATAACGATCCTGCGTGGGATATCAGAGACCCCGACGGGAATCCAATTCCTGATACCGAATTACCGTTCAGGCGTGTCTTGCATGATGGTGAACAGGTACGAGACCAGCATACAATCAGATGGCCCGATGGGACGAAGCGTTCACTCGCTGTGAGCGGCGCACCAATTATGAATGCAGGCTCAGTCGAGAGTGTCGTTTTCTCTCTCACTGATATCACTGATCGTCATCGACGCGAACGTCGTCTTGAGAAGCTTCACAAAGCGACGCGTGACCTGTATGATGCTAAAACTAAACAAGAAGTTGCACAGATCACTAGCGACACAGCAGACGCGATTCTTAATTTCGAACTGAACGGCGTCCACTTCTACGATGAACAAGCAGGCGGGCTAAAACCCGTCGCTGTGTCAGACCGAACACAGCGGTTCGTCGACAAACTAGTGACTTTTGATCATGGAATCGCCTGGGAAACATTTCAGTCTGGAGAGGCCAGACAGTACGACGACATCCACAACGCTGAAGAGATATACAACCCTGAAACAGTGTTCCGGAGTGGGTTGTACTTCCCACTTGGGGAGCATGGTCTCTTGCTCGCAAACTCAACCAAGCCTGGTGATTTCGACGATACTGACGTCTCGTTAGGGCGACTCCTTGCAGAGAATACAAAGAGTGCGCTTGATCGTCTCGACCGAGAGCAACGGCTTGCGCTGCTTCAAGAGCGAACGAGTGCTCTAATGCAAACCACGACTCTGACAAACACGATTGAGCTTACTGTTGATGCCGCAGCAGACATCCTTGGAACGACTCTCGCCGGGTTCCTCGAAGAAGATGAGCGTGAAGAAGTCTTGGAACCACTCTTTACGACTGATACGTTCGCAGCGGAATTCAGTACATACCATGGTTTCGAACATGGCGCAGATGCCGACCCCATCAGTACGTTCCTTTGGGAAGTGTACGATTCAGGGACGCCAGAATATGTGGATGACGCGAGCGACCACCCAGCGCTCCCATCAGATACCCCAGGCCGTAGCGCGCTGCTATATCCACTGGTAGGGCACGGACTCCTTGTGTTCGCAGCCAATACGCCAGACGCGTTTGACAGGACAGACAAGCGGTTCGGCTGGATTCTCGCTTCGACACTTGAGACTGCGCTGGAGCGTGTCGATCGGGAGGCACTTCTCCGCGAACAAACACAGAAACTTACGAAACAGAACCAGCAGCTTGAGGAGTTTGCTCAGACTGTCACTCATGACCTGCGGAATCCACTGCAGGTCTTACGAGGGACACTCGATGGTGTTCGCCAGACGACTGATGTCGATCATCTTGACCGAGGTTACAGGGCACTTGACCGGATGGAAACGCTCATTCAGGATGTGCTCACACTCGCACAACGGGGACAATTAATCGATACCACTGAGATAGTTTCGCTTGCATCACTCGCCGATGATTGCTGGGACGTTCTAGAAACCGCTAACGCTGAACTTGTCATCAATGATGATGTTGAATTTGAGGCCGACCCAGGACGTGTCCGCCAACTGCTTGAGAATCTTTTTGCAAATGCAGTGACCCATGGTGGTACCGACGTGACGGTTACAGTTGATACACTTACAAATGGATTCTTTATCAGTGACGATGGGCCCGGAATTGATCCAGTAGAGCGTGACCAGATTTTCACTGACGGTTATACAAGTACAGGCGGTGGGACTGGATTTGGACTCTCAATTGTCAAACAAATCGCTGACGCTCATAACTGGAGTGCAACCGTAACCGAAAGTCCTAGTGGTGGAGCACAGATTGAGTTTACAGGCATCGGCGCAGCATCCCCGCTCCGGACAGACAGCTAGAAGCGTTTCTCTCAACTCTGGCAAGTTCCGTGTATTCTACTCAGGGTGTCATAGAACGATTCACACACTTCAGTAGCTTCCAGAAAACCGCTGTCTGAGAGATAGAAATTATTGCCGCTATTCAAAAGTAACAACAGCAGTTCTCTCGACCGGTATCAGAAAACCAAGCCAACCGTTCTATGACACCCTCTCCGAGTGAACGACAACATTTGGTCCATGCCGACTCCCGTCTGAATAGAACCTGAAAACAGTGCATCCGTCCTTAGCTAAGAAAGAAACCGCATGACAGTAGTCGCTTATCGAGGCTACTTTTCGAGAGGGACGAGGAGGCAAGAGCTATGTCCAACAGCGACTCCTCATCGAGAATCATGCGTCGGCTCACTACACTGTTCCTCTCCGAAACAGTAACCTGGACGCCGATATTGGCAGACCCAACAGGGTAGCGAATCCGACACCACCCAAGATGACGATGGCAAAGCCAAAGTCACCAAGTAGGGGGCGTGAGACGTATTCTATGACACGCTGATATGTATGTTTTAGTGGCCAGCGACTATGATGGTCTCTTGTGTATTCCGCCCTCCAGGAGTACCACCGAGCACTCCTACGACACGACGCCGGGCCTGTGGCCCCAAGCTGCTTGCCCCGACGTTTCCGTCCGAATAAGCGAGCCAGTCCTCAATTACTTCGAGGCCTCAGAGACAGCTGTTGGCTGTTACCAGAAATTCAGCAGCACGAGGGGGTCTGGTAGTATGGCCAAAGATTCAGGCTTCAGTGTTACTGGCCCTGATACCTTGGGGAGAGCAGTATTATACATCCTTATCGGTGTCGCTATCGCTAGCTATGGAGGATACGATTACGTCCAGCAGACCGAAGCAGTTCGAAATTCGGTTGCGGTGGACGCGACTGTCACAGAACTCAGTATCGAGACAGATAGTGGCACATCGTCAAACCCAGGTGTGGAGTACGAACCGATAGTCGAATTTGAATACGCGTACAATGGGACAAGATACACCGGGACACAACTCTATCCAGCGAATATTGAGCGTAATTATGAGACACGATCAGCAGCCGAATCGGAAATCGAAGATTACGAGCAGGGGACACAAACAACTGCATACGTGTCGCCAGATGAACCAGGAGATGCGTTTCTGAAGAACGAAACATCAAACGCCCCGATCATCGCTATCGGAATTGGGGGGCTTTTCGCTCTCTTTACAGCTTTTTCCGCTGTAAAGAAGATCTGAGCCATCCGATAGAACCACTACCCGTGTCAGTACGTACGTTTGCGGGTCACCTACCGAAGTGATAGCACGCGTTGCTGCTGCTGACAACGACCAAGCCGGTTGAGAGCTTTAGTATCAAATAGTTCTCGAACAGGTCAATGGTGCGCTTGTTAGTCTGTATAGGCGACCGTCGGTCAGTGTCAACGCTAAAAAATAGCTAGTGCATGGCACCGAACTCCTCTCAGTTTGTGTTTTCAAAAGCTGTATCAAAAACGGTCGCAGTACGGTGGGTTCTCAGTTCTTAAAGATGGACTAACTCCGTTTCACGGCAATCAAATCGCAGTTCATGGGGTTGAAATCCTCGTCCGATTTTAATTATCCCCGTCAATTATCCACTGATACCGTGTCCGCGATTCCAACCTGGATTGACGAACGGATTGATCGGAACCTCGACAACACGCTCACGCAAGAACACGTTGTCGAGACGATGCTTGAGTCCGATCGACCGTTCTTTTCGATCCGTCAACTGCATGCGCGCATTAAGCCTGACGTCAGTCGGGCCACGGTTCGGAACCGGCTTCAGGAGCTACAGGAGATCGATGTCGTCGCAACTGAAACGTATCCTGACTCGATCAGCCTGTACTACATCAATCATCCGGAGTCGGACTGGCCGATATCACCCGAGGGCAAACGCGCGCTGAACGCAAGCTCCCCGCTGGATCGGCTCTCCACTCGCGGATTCCTTACCCTCTCGGACACGGCCGGAATCCGCACCCTTGTGCTCGCTGGATTCCAGTTGAGCCTCGTCCTGCTTGCACTTGGTGGCGTCCTCACAGTCATTGGTGCTGACGTAAGCGGTGCCCAGAGCGACATTGTACTCTGGGATACCGCGTTCAACCTGGTATTCGTGAGTATACTGTTGCTCGTCACCGAACGGACCGCTCGGTGGGTTCGTGACAAATATGGCCCACTGAACCTCCTGCCGTCGACGTAAGCAAAGCGAATCAGAAATCAACAATACGACTTCGAAACCTTCCACGCAACCCATGTCCACCACACCACCTACGCCCGGACCCAAACTGCTTGATGAACGCTCTCTCAGTGGAATCTTCGTCCATTTCCTCGCGATTCCAACCGGTATCGTCGGAGCTGGACTCCTGTACCTCCTCGCCACTGATGAGTTCACAAAGCGAAACGCCCGCAATGCCCTTGACTGGCACCTTACTGTGTTGCTGCTAACAGCTATCTCGTTTGGCTCTCTGTTCACGTATGCCGAACTTACTGGACAGGGCATTACCGATGTTTCCGTTCTTCCGTCGTCCGTGTCGACGGTCGCCGGTATTGCTATCTCCGGACTTTTTACACTCTGGTTCGCTGTCACGGTTTGGACGTTCGCTGTTGGACTCATCGCGATGGTGAAAGCCATTTTTGGGACGGCATGGCGGTACCCATTTTCGTTAGCCCTTGTCGAGCGATTTGAATCCCATGTTACTCTCCCCGGTGGATGGCCGCTCATTATATTCGGGTACGTTGTCCTGTCTCCCCTCGTCATCTGGGCCGTTTTCTTTGCTTCAACAACTGATATCGTGTCGATTCTTTCTGCTTTCGGACTGGTCGGCCTAATACTGGTTTTGACCCCCCTGACAGTGGTTGGAATGTATCTTCATAGCAAGGGAGATTGGTTGCAGGGCGACGCCCAACAGCCATCCGTTCTTGTGCACGTCGGTGTCCCTATTCTTGTCGCTGCTATCGGCTATGCAGTTTCGTTGGGGTTCACGCAGTCGATATACCCCCAAGGCGACGCGATGTATGTCTTCCTTGCTACATTCTGGATATCGACAATCGTGTACTTGATTCGGTGGAGGATGAGCGCCTCGAAATAGTCTACTCTGGTCATCCGTCTTTAGCTAACACCGATAGTAACCTTCAGTCAAATAATTATAACTGTGAGTGTTAGGGGTGACAATTCCGTCAGTCGAGGCGCTGTTCCTTGTCAAATCCCGCGATGACCAACGCTAAAATCGGTGGATTTGGGCGTGCTGGTGTGGTATGAAGCCAAAATTCGACCGAAATCACGGTCTAATAGTATTACTGTGAGTATTAGCTAAAGACGAATGGTTTGTGGTCCTAAACCACTGTATCGGCCGTACTGGTACTGACAGCGTTGGGTGGATGTTATGAGTGTTGTTGGCTACACAGTACAGGTCTCCCCGTAGAGGATCAGGTGCAGCGGGTTACTCTGAAAGATCAGCGTAGAGCCGAGTCAACCCACACTCCGGGCAGAGAAATGTATGGAGTGGCGTTTGCTGACCGACACCGAGGTGGTCAAGTATCCCACCGTCTCTCTCAGTTTCAACATAGAGATTGCCTACACCTTCTGCGGTTATGTTTGTCTGCTCCATTTGTACGTCACAGTCTGGGCACTGACGGTCACTCATTGGCCTTACCTCTGTGTTACTGTCACTGCAGAAAAACTCAGTTCACTGTTTCAACCTCAGACGACCGGCACCGATGGGCTTCTTTACTGGATCCGCCCCTTGACTGTGTTCTGTCGTAATTTTCATTTTACGTTTGCTACGCCGAATTACACCGCAATACACACTCTCTTGAGAGAAATCGAACTGCCGATATTTTATGATTCTAACGGCCGGTTCCGGTGGCGAGATCCACAATTGCTTGAGGACCACATAGGCGTGCATCATACGCCCGGTGAAACTGTCTGGTACCCGAACCGCGGACTCCAATTGAATTCTCTTCGACTACTCCATGTCAATTCATCCGACATTGGAAACAGTTGACCGATGGCTCGGCGAGGAGTTCCACTTAGATCCGAGACAACGCGACGTACAACAAGATACCCGCGTGAATTACTGCGAAGGGTCCGATAACAACCAGTGAAGCGTAGGCTGTCCCAGAGTCGACTCCCGGGGCCAGAAGCAGCCCAGCTGGAACTGCGAGAAAAAAGAGCAACAAGCCGCCGGCAGCCGCGATGATCGTCGGATCTCGGTCTGGGCGATCCGTTTGGTACACTGGTAGATTCAACGTCTCGATAGCTCCGTCGAGATCAGATAGCGGGCCAAACTGCACGGTACCTTGGTTGACCGAATCAACCCCGGCGATCCGTAGCCGCCCCGTGCCGCGAAGCCGGTCGACGATAGCATTAATCACGGAGAAATCGGTTCCCGGACCGACCGTAGCGATCCACTGCGGGGACTCCAACAATCGGTCGTAGGCGACCAGAAACTCACCTCGGCGCTGATACTCAATTGTTCCGTACCGTAGGTAAAAACTCAGTATATGAGCTCCGACGATACAGAGAACTACGACCGAAACCAGTCCGATCCAGACTGGGTTCCCGATCTGTAACGCGATGACAAACGCCGCGACAGTGAGAACTGTGAACCGCGAGATCAGTGCGAACCCGACGGCGCTGAGACTTCCCAAGAGAACCGATTTCTTATCGACAATAACACTAGCCTCTACCGGTTCTTCCGGTACCGTGAGTTCTGGTGGCGGTTCGCTTTTGGGCAACTCATCTGCCAGGTCCAGATCGACGCTGAGAGATGACTCTCCGATATGATCCACGTAGAACCGGTAGAGTGAGCTGAGAGTTTTCCCGATGACGAGTCCGGTTAGCAACGTCATTCGACCGGCTCGGGACCCACCTAACGTGAGAAACCCGACAAAGAGGAGCACTAAAGTCAACTGTGCTGGAGTCCGGATCAGTTCCTGTGCGGACACATCGCGGTACTCGTCGGTGCCAATGTACTCGACCACAAACTCCTCCACCTGTGAGAGAATCAACGCCACGATACTCACTGTGAGGCCCACTGAGAGCTGAATTGTAGGTCCGACCGTCAAAAGATAGACGAGGCTGATTGGCCCGATGAACCCGAACCAAACCCCTAGCACCATTAGCGCGAAGTGGATGTTTCGCGGGTATATTGGCGACCAGTCCGAATAAATCTGGAAACCACCGCGTTTCTCCCGAAGTTCATGTAACGGCTCGTTCTGCCCGGGACGCCCCGGAGATCCTTGCTTAGCGAACAACGCCTTCGTAGCTGCAATAAGGACTGAACAGGCGGCCTCAGTTGTGTAGACGATGAGTAATAGCCAGAGGTCCCAGCCCCAGACAGTGACTCCGACCAGCGGAATACAGTTCGCAACGATTAGGCCCAGACCGCGGACGGAGGTCGGGAATCGTTGGGTCATGAGTGAGGACAATCAATTCATTATACTTGAATAAGAAACATACTTCGAATTCGATAGCACCGCTGAACCGAAGCCCGGTCATTCTGAAGATGAAAAAAGCGGACACTGGACCGGTCAGTGGTGATTCAATTAGAGTTGGTCACTGACCTTCCACGTTTGTGGGCAATCACCGCTACAGGACCACCGAAATGAATTAGTGGAGATCTCCCACAGCAACCACACTCTGAGGATACCGAGTTTCAGCCCCACACGGGTCGTCTGAAGTCTGGACTTCCACTGTTACTCTTGGCCCTGAGCGGTTGACACCAAGAGAAGGTATGCAATGACACCAGTGGTCCACACAAGCACTCCGGCGACCTCGGCTGTTTGTAATTCAACGTATTCGATGAGTGCTAATGGGCTTATAGTCAGCCCGAACATCCCAATTGCATGGCCAAGTCTGTATGGTTGTTTCCGAAACGTGATATGTTCTCCAAGCAGCGGGATATCGAACGAGACATAGAAGTACACACTACCGGCGTACACTGCTGCAATGCCGAGCGCGAAGAACCAATCCGGAAGCAAGAATCGGTAGACGAGGCTGCCGACAGCAAGGCCACACACTAGAGCGAATAGGAGGGACTTGTTTGGAGACATGGGTTACGCTTTGATCAACGTATGCGTAGCCTTGGTGTACAGCTACTTTAGAGCGCATCATTCTGCACAATAGCCATGCCCGGCCAGACACGTCGTCTCAGCAAAGATAGGTACGAGGACGTGACGCAGAGTTCCTTCGAAACTCGTTCAATACCAAGATATAGAAAGACAAAAGCAATTCACGAGTGGAATCTGAAACTCGGGCTGTGATGGTTCCCGAGATTTTCAGCCTCGCCCTCGGAAGTGGTTACTTGCTTCTCCTCGGATTCGCCGTAGTACAATATCGTCGCGGCAAAATTCCATCCCCCCGGCTCGCGATGTTGCTTGGGGTGTGTGCGACGTGGCTTTCGTATAGTCTGCTTCAGGTAACACAGGATGGACCAGTTCCAACTGGAACGCCCCTTAATTACGTACTTGATGGAGTTGCTATCGTGTTGCTTGTTGCAGGCACTGGTGGTCTCTACTGGTGGTGGCGTCACCGTGATGACAAGGATACCGATCCACCAGTGACCGACTAAGATTCGCTCCGTCCATCTACGAAGCACTCTCGCTGAACCCCACTGGTACTAACCCCTCGTTTGCGAGATACGCACGCTTATCGGGCAGTTGTTTCAGGAAAGTACCCGTGAAATAACCGATTGCCAGAAAACGGAGTGACAGCTGGCTAACCAACAGCTGTGTGCCTTGCTCACTTCTTGTTGGTTAGCGTTCTACTTACCTACACCGTCGCTGCTACGTGCTCGTATCCCGCCTGCGACGGCGTCGGGTGCAACGCCAACCCAGCCTAACTCCCGGAGCATCCCGTACTACCGAATCTATTCGAGGTGGCTATTTATTTAATCCAAGAGCAGTTTGGATAGCCTATGCCCTCCCTGAATAGACGTGCGTTTCTGGCCACGCTCGGAGCGAGCACTGTTGGCAAGCTTGCCGGTTGCTCCACAATCGGGACCGATGATCCCCCGGCTGGAAGCCTCCAGTTCATTAACCAAGATTCTCTTCCTCATGCAATGCAACTGGCTGTGACGGACGTTGGTAGTGAACTCAACAATGAAACCGGAACAGTTGCGGGCGACGTACCGGTTCCAGCACCACAACGCAATCTGACCGCCACAGAGCAGTTGTCGTCAGAGGAGTCAACAACGTACACTGATGTGTTCACTGAACCTGTGTGGTACGCGGTCGAATGTACTGTCGACGGGCAGCAGACTACCCAAGAAGAGTTTCAAACTGAAGCTATGTTTCACCCCGCTCCACCTGGGCGAGAATACGTGAACTATCTCCAAGCCGTTCTCAGAGATTCGGGCCAGATCGAGCTCGCAGTCGTTACCACAGACAACAGTGGCAGGTACACACCAAGTATCTCAAAGTAATTGCCGACGGTGCGCTCCTGTACCGATCAATAGCTACTTCCCTGTTATACGACTCTGCTGTATAGCGCGTACCCAGCCATACTACCTCCTCGTAACAGCGTTCCCGGTCCAGAGAGTACGCAACAGGAGGCTATTCGAGTGAAATAGATTGCAGGAAAGCAGGTGGGGAGTAACACTGCGAATTGACCCTCCAATACCCAATACGCTCGCCGGCGAAGATCGGTATAGAGAGCAACAACACGGACGGTTATCCTCCAATAATGAATCTAAAACCAATGAACGGAGCAGCGACTAAAATTCCTAAGACGAGAATTGCCACAAAGCGGAGTACACCCGCCGCCTGTCGCCGGTTCTTGGGGAGAGACTCTGCGAGTCCGGACAGCGCGAGTCCGACGACGAGAAACAAGACCCATCTAGCATCGTCTCCGCCGCCGATACTCGCGGTATACGTGAACATACACAAGAAGGTGAGCGACACGCCAAACTGAAAGAGTGCAAGTGGACGGCCTTGTGGCTCATTGAACAGCATTTCGCTGATATAGGGGACCATACGATACCCGTTCCTGCTCACGATACAAAGGGATGTTTCAATGTGATACCAGTAAAACGACCTCTCCTATACTACGCGATTGTACTGCAGGAGGCGGGAGGCGACAGACTACGAGGTTCACGCTCTGTATGCAGCAGCATCTTCGACAACTATCTGACATTTGTCAGTAACGGTGTGGTCCACACAGACGTTGTCTGCAGCACTGAATGCCAACACGTCCCAATTGAGGCTCTTGTTATCTAGTCTGCCACCCGATGAACTTCTCAAACCCAAACGTAAAGCCGAGAAAACCGACAGCGAACACGAACCAACGGAACACATCGAAGGTACCAGTGAACGCAAGCACGTTGAAAATGTACGATAATGATGCACCAACGAATGCCGCGACGTAGAGGTTCCGTCGGATGTCCATACAGGCGCTTCTAACGGCAGTGTGTTAATTCTTCATCGGTTACACGAATGTGTATCTTGTTTGCCGAATACATCAACCGACTCAGCCGCTACTTTATCGCGAATCGCCCGCGCTGCACGCCGCACTCGCTTGCGCTCTTCGACGGTGCCGCTCATGCCTCAGCATCTCGGGTAAGATCGCTGACCAGCGACCCACCAACGTGTGGCCCAACGTCCCAGCCACGCTCGCCACGTGTATGCATACAACAGTGTGCGAGTGTGTTATAAGACATCTTGGGGAGTTCGACTTTTCGGCGTCACCGTTAGCCGAAACAACAGCGACGGCGAATTCATAACTGTCCCAGTAATACGCTGCACCCTCGCCGTCAACGCTGAGGAATAATAGGTGTCCTAAGTGAATAGGTAGCAGAGATTTAGTCAGTACAGCGGACTCACGTCTAAGCTAACTATGGTTTCACGCCGAACCAGTAGCCGTGTCTTCACGATCTGTGCTTCGTGAGCGTCTGTACGCCCTGTGTCAGAAGGCCCAATGCTGCACAGAGTAACATAATTGCTGCTGCTAGCATGGCAATGCCGAAGAAGACGCCACCAATGGGCGGAAGCAATTGCTCAAGAGCCGATGTTGCAGGAATCTGGCTGGCACCACTCCACAAAATCACCACCACCGAAGCCAGAACACCAGCAACAGCGCCGGTGTATAGAAGGCGCCTGGGCCACGTTCCAGACTGCCCCCACCGTGTATGTGCGGCTAACAATCCGCCGCTTCCAGCACTCAGAAGCCCGACAACTAGTAGCACCACAAAAAAGAGACCAGCTAAGCTCGTCCCATCGGGATCGGGTTGTGTATACGTTACAATTGCAATGATAGTCGCCAGTACTGAACAAAGCGATGTTGCAATCGTCACGGCAGCTAATTGGCGCGGAGTCACCAACCGTTTCACAAGAATAGCTGGCTTCTCGGAAAATGATAAAATTTCTGAACGAGAGAAAGATCAGTAAGTACCTCACTTGAGATGTTCATCATCGCTGGGGCACCCGTACAAACCACTATTCATTTGTTCTGACCGACGACCTCCCCTGCTGACTATACACGGTTACCGAGCAGTTGGTTCAGATGACCAACCGAGTAATAGATGGCGGTCAGAAAATGGAGCGGGAGCTGGTTAACCAACAGCTGGGACAGTGCTCATTCTTTGTTGGCTAGTGTTCTGCTGATTTATGCTGTTGCGCGGCGTGCTGATACCCCGCCTGAAACGGTGTCGGCTGGCCGCTAAATAAGATGCTCGACGGACTCGCCGTCCTGTGCTAACTCCGACTGCTCAGGCGAAGCGTCCGTCTCGCGCTCGGGGAATGCTTCCGTGACACAGCCTGCTGCATCGCCTTGAGCTTTGACCAAAGTTGGCCGCTCGTCGAGCGCACCAGCTCATCATCAGGCCAAGAATGCACTTCGAGCCCGTCGAAGGGCGTCGAAAGTATCACGTTTGAAAATGCTGCAGGAAACATTATATATCGGTTCTATTTGTTTGATATTATATGGAAGGCGCTTACGACACGGGCCCGGACGGTTCTCGTGGACAGGTTGGTATCGGCACGCTCATTGTTTTCATTGCGATGGTACTTGTTGCAGCAATCGCGGCCGGCGTTCTGATCAATACGGCCGGATTTCTTCAATCAAGCGCCGAACAGACGGGGCAACAGAGCTCTGACCAAGTCACCAATCGGCTACAGGAAGCCTCTACAACCGGACAGATAGGTACTGTGAGCGGCGAAGACCGTGTTGGCGTCGTGAACATCAGCGTGAGTCGAGCGCCGGGCGCCGGTAACATCGATCTGTCTGAGACGACTATCCAATGGGTCGATTCGTCAGGCTCGTACAGTCTGGTCCATCAGAGCCAATCGGGTGGTGCCACCGACGGAACGTTCGGAACGACGATAATCCAAGACGACGACGGCTCGCGGCCAGTCTTGAACGACCGCGCCGACCGACTCAAAATAACACTTGACGTCGGAGCTGCCCCGTTCGATGTTAGCGTCGGTGGAACTAACATAGACAGCTTCGGTAACTCGCTCGCAGAGGGTGACTCGGCGACGATACGAATTACCACACCGACTGGTGGAACCACCGAGATTCAATTAACTGTCCCAGAGACCCTCAGTGGGTCAAGTTCAGTCTCGCTGTGAAGTAACAGTTTGCCGGCACAATTGTAGACTGATATCCCAGCCGCGCTCGCTACGAGTGTATTCGCACTACTCAGCACGCGGCTCGAAGGGCGTCTCCGTCAATTCCACTTTTTAACGTCGCTATCGGTCGCCACAACGGCCACGGCGAACTCGTAGCTGTCCCAGTAGTGGGCCCTGCATTCGCCGTCGACGCCGAGAAAGAGCGGTCAGTCCTGGGTGAGTAGTTCGTGGCCGGAACAGTCAGTACAGTCCATACGGTTGCCAAGGCCTGACTCCTATCCCGAGCCAACTGCCGGTTTAGTTACGCAGGAACTGACTCATCGACTTTGATCCGTGTTCAATTCCGCTGTGGATGGAGCATCAGCGCTAGCTGGACGGTTTACTACATCCTCAAATGCTGGGGACTCTGCCTGTTCACGCTGATCAGTGTCCTCGGATTGGAGCAGCGTATTCAACCGGTGTTTGAATTCTTCGTCAGTAATTGCCCCCGCTGCGTACTGCTTGCGGAGTATATCAACCGCTGAATCGGTATCTTCGTCTTCTGCGCCTTGGTCAGTCGTGATTGAGTGTTCGATCATCGCGTAGACCAGACTTAGCGAACTCAGAATGCATCCGGCTCCAAGGAAGAACAAGACAAGCACACCCGCTGACACATAACTGGGATGGAGAAGATGCTTTCCGGCTGCAGTGAGCCAGCTACCTAGAAATATCACGCCGAGCACGAAGCTAGATACAGCCAGAGTTGCTTGGGGGCGCAGCTTTTTAGGGATGAGCTGAGCTATCCGATTACGCATGATTGTCTCCTGTTCGGATATCTTTGGAGGACATTCACATTTAGAGACACGTTGTTGATATAAAACATTTATTACAGCAGCTGAACGGCTGGATTAGTATCTGTGATGATTCTATGGGAGATACGCAGCACGGCCGATGCAAAAGTGTAAATTATTGATAGCCGCCCAGAGAAATCATGTTCCGCTTCCGGGGTTATTAAGTTGTAAAATAGTAATAACGTAGGTGTGTTCGAATTGGTCCACCGATATGCCCCCCAAAGCCCCACTGGTCGAACTGCGATTGCCATCGTCGCCTGTTTGATTGGTGTCCCAGCACTCGTGTTTGGGCTCTTTGCGCTGACTGGAAGCGTCGTGTCAGGGATATTGTTCCTATTGCTCAGCACCGTCACACTCAGTGTCGCCGGACAATTGATATGGGGGGTCATTCGACAAGCGAATGCAGCCCCTGCGGATAGTCTACAAGACGGACAGCAGCGACACGAGTCAAGCGAAACGCCAATTGAAACGCTTCGGCGACGGTATGCAGAAGGTGAACTTGATCAAGAAGAATTTGAGCGGCGTCTTGACCACCTCATAGAGACAGAGGAACCAGAACAGCAGACAACCGAGCGCGAACGTGTCTTAGAGTGATTCTCCGTACTGATCGCAAAGTCCTGATCTGGGCTGCTATTCCAGTATCCTGACCGAGCGGAGTCCGCACCGTGCAAGCAATACCGTAATTCGTCGTTCTGTGCCTCCACCATGGTTGAGGAGTGGCTATCTCCGAACTTAGGCAGCTCTCCTTTTGTCCTGTGTTAACTGTTATACCCCTCTAAGTGTACCAGTTGTTCCAAAGTCACCGGTGAGTGTTGCATGGATTCCAGCCGCGACTACGCCTCCCGACTGTCCACCTAATCATCCGCTTTGGCAGGGTGTCGCCTCAGTCTGGCTCGCCGAAGCGCTTGCGCTCTTCCACGGTACGGCTCACGTCTTAACACCCCGGACAAGATCGCCCACCAGTGACCCACCGACGTGTGGCCCAACGTCCCAGCCAGGCTCGCCACGAGTATATTCGCACCACTCCGAGAGCGACTCAAACGGCGTTTCGGCTAACACAATCTTCTCGGCATCACCGTTAGCCGCCACAAGGACCACAGCGAATTCGTAGCTGTCCCAGTAGTGGGCCGCGCCTTCACTGTTGACGCCGAGAAAGAGCGGACGGCCCTGGGTGAGTAGTTCGCGTGCGGTACGGTCAGTGCAGAGTTAGCAGATACCACCGTAGTGGGGGCCATCGAACATCCCATCGGATCTGACCGGCACGTGAATATCACCATAACACGCATCGTTGGTAAAGGTGTCACGTGCCGTTGTATTTCGGGCTGTGACGATTACCTCGAAGGACTCGATGCCATCGGTGTCAGCGCTACTGATATTATAGGCGGTCCGGCGTGACTCAGGTGACAGAGTGTAGCTCTCGTTGTGGACAGTCTCGTTCGTTGCAAGTCGAATGATACGGAGCTGTACGTCGGCGCTCTGGTTCCAGTCATTAATCAGTCGCACCTCTTTGTTCTCAGCTGCGACCACACCGGTGGCAGTACCGGCAGATTTGGAAGTGGACGCTGGTGTTGAGGTGGCAGTACCGGGAGATTGGGACGTGGTCGTTGGTGTTGAGATATCACCACCGACTTCCGGGGCAGTACAACCGGCCAAGAGTATCATGGCTACCAGTCCCATGACTTGCCAGTTTATTGGAGGGCGCATCGTCTACGATTGGCCAAGCAACACTTGAAAACTTTGGGCACGCCTTTCGGCCACTCTCTCGCTGTAGAAACATTCTGTCGATGAAATAGTCGACCTCACGCAAACGGATGAAAACACCGTGACAGTCGCGGAGGAACTCGGCTTCTCGGCCGGAAAAGCTACCGCACGGCACAGATGACGACGCCGCTCTAGCGGGGGTCAGGCCGACTTTGACCTCGCACTAAACAGCTGATTCAGCAGGAGAGACGGAAGCAACGACGGCAATGTAATAGTGCCTCAGAGTCTTGCACGTCGCTTGTGACAGAAATTGAATAGAACAACGGTTTGTTCGATACAGAGCGTGTATCCGTCAATCCAATCTGATTGACTCAGGTGAAAAATCTGTGCAAGATATGCAAACCTACTGAGTAGCTGATCCGGTCAACATCTCGCTGAACGAAATTGCGGGAAAATTAGCCTGTATGCATTGAGAGCGCCAGTCTCAAGTACTGTGAACCCCAGTTATTCACAGGTTCGGCATCTGGTTCATATTAATCAGCAATTGAGGACGATTACCGTTCAACTTCAAAATATTTCGCATCTACTCGATTGAAAATATTTTCGCATACGCAATATACATACATATTCTGACTATTGCTAGAGGTGCAGCGGAATCTAAATACATCTCCTTATTCTACATCCTATGCAATTCGATCACTACCACCCTATCTGGGAAATACGAGACTCACCAAGATACTCAGTAGATATGATTATCAAACTCTGGTGAAAACCGCTGTCGAAGATAGATTTCAGTTGGCCCGCCATACAGAGCGTATCTCATACTGAAGAATACAATAATACCACACGGTAGAGCGTGTCATAGAATGCGTCTTATACCCTCTACGCAGTAATTTTGCCTACTTTGTTTTATCGCTGATTCAGAGAAATACGAGATTTCAGATTCTATCCAGAGAAAACTGAGCGAAACATTCCAGCTGAGAACTATTGTATGACACGCTCTACGGTTGGCAGAATCTGGTCCTTACTGGATCACGAACAGCACAGCGAACAGAAGAATGGCGATTCCCAAAAGGCCAAGCAGAATACTGATGGCTGTCGAAAGGAGTCGCAGGGAGTCCGTGAGTTCCGTCGTGGGCGAATCATAGTGGATACTTTTATCCAGAGCATCTTCGGGTCGACGCAGAAAGAGTATCCCGGAGTAGATCACCGTCACTCCAATAGCGAGCATTGCCATCGATACTAGGCTAAGTGACATTATTACGGCGTCTTTCGTGTAGTTCAATCAGGGGCCATAATAATTGATCGCGTCGCAAAGTCCTCCAGAGTTCTCGCCCTCGCCCTGACCAGACGAGAAACGATCGTCGATGGCATAGTTGGGTGTAGATATAACGCTTCTATCCGCCGTTTTCTACCATTTCACCAGCCCATTCAGTATTACGGTGATTCTACCGTAGATTGCGGTAGCAGAGATTAAACGGCTTTGCGACGCACAGCGTGTCATATAATGCGTCTCATGCCCTCTACATAGCGATTATACAGGCGTAAATTCGTTCTTAAACCCGTGGTTTCGCTATCTGCCGGTTCTATTCAATTTATATCCTCTGAATTATATTGCTGAGAACTATTGTATGACAGGCTCCACGGTAAGTATTCACATCGAATTATCCTCGTGTCTTGCGTCTTGGTTGGAGTTGGAATACAAGGACTCCGTCGCGAGCGGTTTGCCCTTCCACTCTCCGTGCTTATTGGTGTGTGTTTTCTCTGTGGAACTTTCGTCGTTGACCTGTATTCGATTTCTTCGGATAGCCAGTTCGTCGTCTCCCTTGGGCTCGCGGTATCACTTTTTCCGGCGGCTACTATGTATGGTCTGTTCCGCTATCTCGAACACCGGGGTGATTGATACGTAAGCGCGATCTTACGGTTGATTCAGCCGAACAAATCCGGAAGCACCGACCGTAGATCGCTCAGTACAGGTGACCCACATACCGACACACAGTACGGATCTCCCTACATTGTGTCAGAAATTGCGTGCGAGATACAGAGGGCGGAGTCAGCACAGCGGCCTCATTTGTTCCAGATAGAGTATGTTTTGTGAGCGGCACAGTGGGCGTGCCACCACGAATCAGTTGGACCACACTACGGGGAGTGCCCCGCCCTTGTCGTCACCTGGTAGCGTTCTCCCCGGAACCCGTAGATGCGGGAATCGTCGAGTTTGAACGGTGGGGTGGCGCTGGTGAACTCTTCTATCCGGACCCGGTCGGCGTCGTATTCCCGGCTCAGTGCGATGGCATCGCGCAACTGGTCGTCACGTACTACCTGCTCAATGATGACTTGGTCTGCATCGGGCTCGGAGTCGTCGATTCGTTCGAGAATGTATGCATCGTGTTCGTCGCCGTCGTTGCCGACCTCACCTCGGGTTGACCGTGCGACCAGCGTCTCGCCGTCCCATTCTGTCTCCGCGATCGCATCGGTCGGCGTCAACTGGAGCGGATCGGCGTTCAGATCGAACCCCGCCGCGAGCGCGATAGAGTCCTGGGGAGAGCCAGCCGCGAACCATCCGTCGGCCGCGAACGCGTAGTGGCCGCCGCCGAGGGCGGTGACCGCGAGCGATTCCGTCCCCTCGACGCCTTTGACAGACGCGCCGTCACTGACGCGACCGCGGATTACAGTCAGGGTCCACGTGTGTTCCTCGCCGGATTCCAGAGACATCAGTGGTTCCGGCACGAGCTGCGGCATGACGTGGTACCAGTCGCCATCGACTCGTTTGTACAGTTGCCAGTTGTAGAAGTTCATCTTGAACTGCTGTCCACTCCGATTTCGAAGCGTGAAATCGGTTGGCTGGTCCAGTTGGACTGTCTGGGTTTCTGGAACGAGGACGACTGGCATTGCCTCAGGATCGACTGCCTCGTAGCAGACGACTTGGGCGGTGTAATCGAACGTTGGGCACGCGTCCGAGGTAGTGTTACCGGGGAACTCCGGCACCGATTGGGTCGGTTCGGTGGGGGAGTTGCCACCGGCGGTTGCCGTCGATGCCGCATTCGACTCGTCTGGGGCGGCCGTACAGCCGGCAAGCAGTGTGGCAAAACCTGTAGAGAGGGCAGATAGAATCTGTCTTCGGGAGGGCTTGGGCATGTTAGTTCGTTCCCGATGGGGCTCGTATATGTTTTTGTCCGGTCAGAAGGAATCAGTCGCACACGGACAAGACGAACGGGCTAATCACTCATCAATTTTGACTGGCCGATTCATGATCTTCTCTTCTGGTGATCGTCTCCTGTGATATACGCACTCCTACTGAACAGCTGTTTCACTCTCGAATCCGCTGGTGAGAACTTGCCTCAATGTGATGAGTCGCTTCGCTCAGTACAGCTGATCTACATAGCTCTCGTAATCTGACTGAATTACTGTCACCTCACAAAGCATTTACACATTCATTTCCACGCAACAGTATGAATCGCCGACAATTTCTTTCAACCTCAGCACTTTCCATGCCTCTCTCCGGTTGTATGGAAGTGAGTTTTGGTAACGACACTGAAAATGACCCTCCACCCTCGAACGAAACTGAAACCGAAACGGGGACATCGACCGTCGAACCCGAGGCAGACTCCCCAACACCGTCACAGACGCCGGAGCAGCCGCATGACCTGTATGTCGTAAACTACACCACCACGCCAGAAATCGCAACCGTTCGTGTCCTCGATGAAGGCGGGGACGCCCTCGTCGAGGGCCAGTACGAACTCCCATCTGAACGCGGTATTGAGTTCGAAGACATCGGTGCACGGGAGGTGGAGTACACGGTCGAACTAAGAATAGACGGCACTAAACTGATGCCACTGACTTGGTTTACAGCCAGTTGCGCCTCGGTCGAAGAAGCCCCACGGGGCTCTCGGGACAGTTATGTTCAACTCCGTCGAGACGGTTCTGACAGGCTCCAAGCGACTCTCGCTGTGGACGACTGCGACGCAATCATCGGCCCGGAATATCCCACCGGGCCCGCACAGGGGTTTCGCGTCGAAGAATGAGACCAGCAACGACATGTTCGGTTAGTCCCTGCCGTGGTCAATCCGCACGCTCACTGAACAGCTGTTTCACTCCAAATCGCTAATAATCTCTGTTTCCTGAATACGGGATTTCTTCTCGATAGGGCGTCGAATACTGGAACAGAAATAGTTCAGCATACAGTAGATATATCTGCCAAAGTGTTAGATTAGGTACGGAGGCGTCACGAATGGATATCACCGACATTCCCGACGATGCGTACGCTGGCGACGAGTCACCGCCGGATCTCGATGATTTAGAATCGTCCGATTCGCTGCTCAAGAGTGGTCCGATCCGCGAGCGACTCCTCGATATCGTCACCGGGCTTCGAACCCCTACGAAGGTTTCCGACATCGCCGATTTCGCTGACTGCGACACTGAGACTGCCCGCGACTACTTGGAGTGGTTCGACAGGATGGGATTGGTTCACTGTCACGACGGCCGCCCCGTCCGGTACGAGCGCAACGACGCGTACTTCCAGTGGCGACGTATCGACCGCATCCGCGACGAATACTCCGACCAAGAGATCGTTGAGGTGCTTTCAGACGTCATCGAACAGATCGAGGAGTACAGAGAACAGTTCGACGCAGACGATCCTGATTCCGTCTCTCTCGTCGAAGCCAGCCGCGAAATGGCAACTGAAGACGTGTGGGAAGCACTCTCTAAGTGGAAAACGCTCGAACGCAAAGCTACCCTCCTTGATGCGGCGCGTCGTGATCACTCAACTTCTGGTAGTTCCCCCGGTCATATCGATGCCTGACAATCGGGGCGGGCCGTCCAGTACCGGCCCGATCGATGCTGAAATTCTCGACCGGATTCCCCCGCGTCTCTCCAGAAGCGCCCGCTTTGCCGATGTCCAAGCACGCCCTGAGTATGCACCCAACGCCGTCGTTGCTGACTACGACCTCGGGTACCTCCCAAGCGGGGTCACGCGGGCGTATCTTCGTATCCGATGGTTCGAAACCAATGACTTCAGAATCCACTACACCGAGCAATACCGGACGGGGAACTCTTGGGAGTGCCGCTGGGACCGCCACCCTAATGACCACAACTCCCGCGACCACTTCCACCCGCCCCCGGAAGCGCCGACGCCAGGCAAGGATGAAAACTATCCAGATGAGTGGCAGGACGTGCTCGCCACCGTACTTACTCGTCTTGACGAACGAATCGAGGCATTCTGGAGCGAGTGACAAGCCAGGGTCGAAACGAGGTGTGCGGTTCTATGGAACGCTGTCGGGCCGAATACGACTCGGGTCAAGGAAACGGATTATTGGCGTCCCGGTGTATCGCTGCATCGATACCCCAAGTATTCGAGTTCTACGATACGAACCCTGGCTGGGCCTTGTGGTATTCGGACCGTATCCATTGAGAGCGCCAGTCTCGACTACTGGGAACCCATGGAAGTTGAGACTACAGCGGGTTTAGCGGACCTGTAATGCGCGTATTTGGACGAATCGTCGAGTGGAAACCGCTCCAGACTAGCTCTCAATAACTCGTTTAACTGAGAGTAGTATTATTTGTAATTTCTACGATGTTATTACGGAGTCTTATACCCGGGGTTTCAGACGTCTCAGCGGTTGCGGTAGGTCAATAATAACGTGACAACTGGCGTCGACGACTGTCGGAAATCCACTTAGGCGGGCCAGCGCTGCCGTTGGCCGTCAGGAACCACCTCGTGAATCAGGTAATTTTTTGATGACCCGAGTCCTTCAGTGCCCTCACTAGAGTCGGGCTCAGCCGAACGGTCTCCATCCGTCGCGAGTCGCGACCGACGAGAAACAAATCGAGGTTGACGGCGAAAAGAAGTGACTGTACGCCGCCGTCGACTCACTCAGAAACACGATGTCGCCGAAACAGAGTTTCTCGTCAATGCTGGTGGCTATCTGACTGCCCTCTCACGTCACGACTTGAGCGGTCGGCTTGACTATCGAATCCGGAACTACATCGAAAAGTGGTTCCAGACTGTCACCATACGAATCGACCGCTTTCATTCCTTCTGGGCGGGCAGTCAATCCAGCGCGAAACAGTGGTTACGACGCTTCAGACGCCACTACAACCACGAACGACCGAACCAAGCACTTAATAGCAAAACGCCAGCTGTGGCAATCAAGAACTAAACAGTGCCCTTCCACACAAACTATCAATTGAAATATGTTTTCAGACAATACTTTAAGTTAAGTTACACTATTTACTTGCATGTCAGTCTCACGAAGACTTGACGAGTTACGGCACCCAGAGGTCGAAGCATATATTGAGGATGCAGAGACCCCAACGGCTCTGATCCCTGTTGGGACAACTGAGCAGCATGGTGACCATCTCGCCATGGGAACAGATGCGTTTATTCCGACAGAAATCTGCGAACGGATCGCCGAAGACACTGAGGCACTCGTTGGCCCGCCGATCAACTACGGTGCCTCGGATATGCACGCTGGCTACGAGGGGATCACATACCTCACGTATCGTACCTTAGCAACGGTTGTGAACGATATCGCGTATTCCCTCGCGGAGAGTGGCTTCCAAGACATCGTGTTTATTTCCGGGCACTTAACCAACGATTGGGCAGCAAAAGTCGGCGCCAACCAAGCATCACATGCCCTGCCTGAGGAGCACTATGTGTACGCATTCCCGTACTGGGACGCCCTCAGTAGTGAAGATATGGAAGAGTATCTTTCCTTTGACGCCGGTTGGCACGCTAACATCGGTGAGACAGCAGCAGTTATGGCTATTGATGAGGGACTGGTTGATCTTGAGAACACATCTTTCGACGACCCTGACCTTCCAGACGATATCGAGAACCCCGGTGCATTGCTAGATCATTTGCTTATCGGCAAGGGAGCATTCTACCGGGTCAGTGAGACCGGCGTCTGGGGCGATCCGAGTGAGGCGACAGCGGACCTCGGCGAGGAATACTTCGAGAACATCACCCACGCCGTCGCCGAACTCATCAATACGTTTCAAGACGTTCGGGAAGAGGTCTATCAGCGCCAACGTCCAAACCGCGCTCAGAAAGACTGGTAGCCGTCAAATATCTCCTGAATAACTGAACCAGCCAGTAGCAGCGAAAGTGAGTCGTCAACGCTTGTGGGGTCGTCTGCCACCGGTGTGACGGCGAGTACCAGCAGTTTGCCTACTGGTCGCGGAGCAAGCGCTGTTCGTATCGTTGCGTGAGTAATAGTCCGGACCCGTCTGTGTTGACTTGGCGGGTCATCGTGTCCGATTTATTTCGCCGACACATGCGTTAGCGGGCAAGTCGGACACACGTTCCTCTCGATCCCGATTACGACGTTCCACACCGCTTATGAGAGTTGCGGTAGGCCAGCGTAGACGTACCGATCGTCATGTCGTTCGCTGTACTCGTATGCTGTCTGCGGCTCAATGCCCCACGACAGAAGCCGGTCGTCGATATTGACGACGATTGTCTCGACAAACGAATCGTACACCCGCAGCGTGGGTTCACGCCGCGTATGCTTGATCTTGTACCGACCAACCGTCTGTTCGGCTTTGATGTCCGCAGCCGTACAAGGGATTCTGACCCGAAGGTCAGTCCGTAACCGTTCTCGGACGCGGGCCCTCGCCGATGAGAAGCCCCTCACCGAGTCGGTCAACGGCGTTCAGTGCCTCATCTGGGACATGGTTCATCGGCACTGCATTTTGGACCTGACGCGACTTATCGCTGCTCCCAGTCGACTTCGGCTTCGAACGAGCTGGCGATGTTGAACAGGGCCGTCTCGTCGAGATGGCTCCCAACGAGCATCATCCCCACAGGAAGTCCGTCCGGCTTCGCACACGGAACGGTTAGAGCCGGGTGGTTTGTCAGGTCAAACATCCCCGTATTCGCCAGGTTGCCAAGCGTACGGCCAACCCGGTCAACCCGGTTCAGACTGTCGTCCCGCTCGTACGGGAGCATCGGGGTTGTCGGGAGGACCAGCGCGTCATGTTCCTCCAGATGGACGTTGTACTTTCGCTCGGCATCTAATGCGAGATTCTTCGCCTTTGCGTACAGTTCGATGCTGTACTCATCACGTAAGTGAGCGTCAGCTAGTAATGACGTCTTGACTGTTGGCGGGAACTCGTGGGCACGTGCTTCGCGGAACTTACTGAACGCCTCAAGCAGATCATCCCAGTACCACCCCTTGTAATTCGTGCCAACGCCCTCATCTTTTAGCAAGCTGATACCGCCTTGGGTCGCAGCGACCGTCCAGATCGGGACGGTGAGACGATGTGTCTCAACTGACACTGACTCGGTCTCCGCACCGAGTCCTTCGAGAACCTCGATAGCGTCTCGGACAGCGGTATCGACTTCCTCATCTGAACTCTCCCAACCGAATCCTTCCTCGAGGACGCCAATGGACACGCCATCGAGGTCTCCCTCGAGTGCCCCAGTGTAATCGTCTGCCTCGACACCGCGTGGCTGCCGAGGGTCCATTTTCAGTCCATCCTGAAGATCTTCGCCGGCAATGACCTCCATAATAGCTGCAGCATCTTCGACAGTCTTGGCCTGTGGTCCCGTGTGATCGTATCCACGGTCAATCGGGAAAATACCGGTATACGGAACAAGGCCTGTCGTTGGCTTCAGCCCGACAAGGCCAGACCAAGCGCTCGGAACCCGAATCGAACCACCCTGGTCGCCGCCGAGGGCAGCGTCGCAGTCACCTGCGGCCGGCGCGGCGCCGCTGCCACTGGATGACCCGCCTGTAAGGTGCCCTTCAGCATGTGGTGTCTCAACGGTTCCGAAATCACTCGTGTCGCTGGATCCAGACCACGCAAAGCTCTCCATGTTGAGCTTGCCTGTGAGAGTCGCCCCAGCATCTAACAAACGGGTCGCCACAGTGGCGTCAATCTGCGGCACGTATCCTTCAAGTACGGACGAGCCACATGTCATTTCGTATCCCGCAAGCGCAATGTTGTCTTTAAGCCCGATTTCCATCCCCGAAAGCGGACCGCTTTCGGCCCCTTCAACAGTGAATTTCGTAATCCACGCGTTGTAGGGGTCCTCAGTAGCATCCGGTCGATAGCCGGGTGACCTATCAGTGTACTTGATGTCGTGAACGCCAAATTGAGGATTGTCAGCCTCGGCAACGCGTTCAGCGTCTTCGAGCGTCGCGTTGACTAACTCTTGATAATCTTCAATTTCGTCCTCATTTAGCCGCAGTCCGGCAGCAGCAGCGAGTTCTGCGAGCCGTTCCTGTGAAGGCTGGTGAATCGTTTGCTCGTCGCTACTTGGCATATATCTCTCCCGAATCCATCATCGAAGCAGATATCGTATCTGACACTATGACCACGTTTCCGGGTTCACTATACGACATTAAATATTTTCTCTTGTTGGCATTATTTTCGTCATCTAGATTGTTTTTTGCTATATAAAAATACAATACGAACATATTCTTTCCGCAAGCCTGAATTTCTATTTTTCTACTAAGCCGTAATGGCGTTCCGCTCGAGGTGCTATCGGATAGGATAGCTGGATTGTCCCTGAACCCATCCTCGCCAACGACGGTCGGCATGCTCTCTTGCAGCGCTCGGGCCACGCACTCGACGCCCTTCGGTTCAATCGACCCCAAAATCATATCGTATTCGCCCCCTGTTCGGTCTAGCAGGGGCCAGTTCCGAACCCAAATTCAAGCACTCGACCTGTATCGTCCGGCGCGAATCGATTCAGTAGACCGACTTATGTGTCCCGGCCGAGGACCCGTGAGTAGAAGAAACTGTAGAGTTTCGCGACTCGTCGAAGCTTCGCCGACGGTGGGCGTTATTGATGTCCTCGACGACCGTGGAGAGGTCCTTACGATTTTGTACTGGTATTCGACAAAAAGTACCGACTGCGTGTGAACAAATATCGATGCATCCCTACAGAATCTCGTGGCCTCTCATGCCCGAGGACGTGTGTGTGTGTGTGTGGTCGACACGACTAGAAAACCCTCCACGAGTGCTGTCAGAAGCGTGTGACCGAGACAGAGGGTATATTTTTCACGGAGCCAAAGTATCTAAGTGTCGCATCTCGAACTTATGTCCGATGAGTCGAATCGGGAGAACGCAACTTCTGAAAATGGGTGGGTTCTCCGTGCTGGTGATGCTGGTGCTCGCGGGGCTCCCGTTCCTCAGACGAAACGGGTACATCAGTGGGTCTATGATGCTTGCAACATTTAGCACGCTGAGCATCCTTGCGGGTGGCTGGATGATTCGCTCACCAGAGAAACACGACCGCGTCGTGGCGAACAAGGAGGACTATTCGGCGTCGAAAGTTCGGTGGCGACGAGTTGAGGAGCGCCTTGGTGGGGTCGTCGCAGCCGGCGTCGGGCTCGTATTCATTTATATTGAGCGTACGTAGGGTATTCGTTCTACACTGGTTGGGCCTCAAGCGCTTGTGCTTGACTCGCGCTCTGCATTCAGCAGGACTGCTGAAACCTATCGCCGATTGAGGACTGCCTCACTATCCGATTCCGGTTTCTTTCTTCAATAGCGTCCGTGTGTTACCAGCTGTCACAATTGGCGAGTGTTCGTATTCCCCGGTCAACTCTACCTGCACAAGTAGGTCCACCGCTCGCCAGATTGAGTACAACAGACCGAACGCGAAGTAGAAGAATCGCAACCCGAAATCCTTCGACGTCGTTGCGGCCATGAACCGCTTGATCGATTTGTAGCCGCTTTCAATCTCCCAGCGATACCCATACTCGGTAAGGAATCCACTGCCGCAGTTCGTTATAAACACTGAGTACTGCCGGTGGTCGTCATGCTCGGAGTTTTCTTTTAGCCGATAGATCAGTGTCGTCTCGTGCCACTCGTTCTTCCCGAGATGGAGTTTCCTGTCGGTTTCGTACCGATCCTAGCCACGCTGAAGCAAACGCTTAGCTTGGGCTTTCTCGCTGGTCTGCATCCGTTTCGAGACGACATACGACAGTCCACGCTGGCTGAGCATCTCTAGAATGTGCTGGCTGTCGAACTCACGATCCATCAGGACGTTATCGACGCGAACGGCGTCTTGGGCTGAATCTAGCAGAGCCTCCACTATCTCTTTCCGTGATTCACCTCTTCGCACAGGACGGGCATCCAGCACAATCGGAACCGCATTGCCGACCAGTTGAACAGTGGCCCACTGATAAGCGTACTCGTCGGTCTTTTCTTTCGTGCCGATGATTTCGTCTTCGTGCCCAGTCCTGTCACCTGTGAACGGGTCCGCTTCCGTAATATCGATAGCGACGATCCCAGCCCGGAAGAACTCCTCCGTCTTCGCTACTTCATCCAGTAGTCGGTTCACAGCCTGCCGGTACATCTCTCGAACCTGTTCAATCGACAAGCCGCGGATGTGCTCGCGATGGGCGTGACCTAGCGGTGTCCGGTCACGGGTTGACTCATAGACGAAGCTGCGGGCCCCTTCGTTTGCAGCCAGCCGTTCTCGAAGTCCGAGATGCGTCTGTAAGTCCCAGTAAGCGTTCTCGTGGATTTCACAACTATCACCACGATCTAACGAGAAGGCTGGGAAGACGATATGGCTGACGTGGTTCGTAATCGATACCGTTTCGTCGAGGACGGCTTGATCGTCTGGGTCTGAGTTGTCCGCCCCGTCATCCTGTGATAGAAAGCTCCATTCTGGTTCGAGCGGAACGGCAACACCTGCATTCTGGGCTTTGATTAGAATCGTCCTCGCAGCTGCCTCAATTGTCTCACGAAACTCGGCGGTGAACCGTTCGTGCCAACTGCGCCACAATGTGGACTGGTCTGGGACCGTCTCTATGTCTAGTCGCTCACAAAGTTCTGGACTGTGAGTGAGGTACGTGAGGGCCCTCGGCCTGCTCGCAGAAACGGACGGGGGAGTCGAGTCAGGTCCTGTATACTCGATTCGGTCGACATCGAAGCCGACGACCCGCCGTCATTTCTGTCCGAGCGAGTGCAGTTCTGTCTGGGGCGAGTGACCGACGAGGATTCCGAACCGTCCCCGGACGGAGTCGCCACGACCGAGCCGATTCGAGATGGAACCGATGACGTGGTCGAAGCGATGAAAGCACCTGACGACACCTAGTGTCCCCACTGCGGGCTCGATCTCCCCGAAAGCACCACCGATGTGTCTGCGCTCCGGTTCGCCTCACTAAGGGATTAGGTCAGCCAAAAGTTCGGAACGCTTTTCAATATTTAGGTTTGCCTAAATCGTATGGCAGACGATTCCAGCGACTACGAGGCACCGACGCGGCGTGAGTACATGAAGTACGGCGGGGCGGTCGTCGGAGGTGGACTGCTCGCGGGCTGTACCGGCAGTGGTAGCTCTGAACCGCCAGAAACGACGACGGACGGCGCTTCGGACGAGACCGAGGCGACCGACTCGAAGTCGACCGAAACGACCGCCGACACGGACACGCCAACCGAAGCCGGGGCCTACTCGGTGACGATGGAACCAATGGGAGCCGTCGAGTTCGATGAGTCGCCCGAGAACTGGGTGAGCTACCTCAGTACATACGGCGACATGGGCATCGCCTTAGGCAAGGCCGACAGCCTCCAGGGCCTGTGGGACCCCGAAGGCATGCCAAACGTGTTCTATGACGCGCTGCCGAACGTCGACGTTTCCTTCGAGGATGTCTCGCCGGTCTCCGGTAACGGCGAGTTCGACAAGGAAATATTCTACGAGTTGGATGCTGATGTCCACCTGTTCGATCCTAACTGGATCGGTGTTCTGGCCGACGACTGGGGAGACGAGGACATCGATGAAATCGCCACCCGGGTCGGTCCATTCCTCGGTAACTACATCCGAAGACGTGGCGCCGACTGGCATGACTACCAGTACTACTCGCTGTACGAGGCCTTTGAGATCGTCGCAGACGCCTTCGACGAGCGAAAGCGGTACGAAACGCTCGCGTCCATCCACGACGGCATGCAGACGACAATCGGGGAGACGCTGCCGCCGTCAGAAGACCGACCGTCTGTCGGACTCGTGTCAGTCAATTCTAACTTCGAGGGGGCCACGTTCTACGTGTATCCCGTCCAAGAGGGGAATAATCACAAGCAGTACCGCGACCTTGAGATGCGCGGAGCCTTCGACGACCACATCGAGGGGAGCTACGGCGAGTTCGACTACGAGCAACTGCTTGAGATCGACCCTGATGCTATCGTGTTCCAGTACGGCTTCTCGCACGTCTCGACCGAGGAGTTTGAGTCCCGAATGGAGGCGATTCGTGAGGATTCGGTCGGCAGTCAGTTGTCAGCGGTTCAGAACGACCGGCTCTACCGCGGTGGCACATCGTACCAGGGGCCGGTTATAAATCTCTTCCAGACGGAGGCGGCGGCAAGGCAGTTCTACCCCGAGGCCTTCGGCGAGTGGAACGGGATAGAGACGCTTCGGGAAGACTCACTCACACTGTTCGACCGCCAACGGGTTGCGGACATTATCAATGGGAGCCTCTGAGAACACAGCGTACGACGTCGTTGTCATCGGTGGCGGCCCGGCGGGCTGTTCGACGGCCGTCTTCACCGCCTGGTACGGGCCCGACACGCTCGTGCTTGACCGCGGGAATCTTCTATCCAGCAGTGTGCGCCCATCGAGAACTGCCTAGGCTTCCCCGGCGGCATCGACGTCGAGACGTTCTACGCGATGAGTCAGGCCCACGCCCTGCGCATCGCCGCGACGGTCGTCGACGACATGGCGACCGGTCTTACCGAGACGGACGACGGCTTCTGTGTCGAAACCCAGGAGGGAGCCCATACGGCTGAACGTGTGGTGGCCGCATCGGCCTACGACATGAGCTATCTCGAAGCCGTCCTCGGCGACCACTTTAGATCCGACGGTGGCGAGAATGGCTCGACCCCGATCTCGCTGGTGAACGCGGCGAGACGCCTGTCGACGGACTCTGGCTCGCCGGGCCAACCGCGGGCGTCGAGAGCTAAATTGTCGCTGCCGTCGGCCACGGTGCCCGCGTCGGCGTTGCATTCATCGAGTCGTACCGCCGTACCGAGGAGAATATCTGGGAAGCGTCAGTGTCCTACACCGACTGGGTCGTCCAGCAGGGTCGGTACGCCGGCGACGAGTGGCTCAATAAAGCGACCGGCTGGCACCTCGACGCCGCACCGACGACCTCGACGAGGAGACTGCTCGCGAACGGGCCCAGGAGCTCGCAAAGCGACAGCAGAACTAGCAGATCGACGAGACGGAAGTCGAACGCCGAACGGAGCGGGCACACCGACGGCTCCTCGAGCACGTCGACGACGATCTGATCCGCGACTACCCAGCCGATCTCGACGCCACAGAAGTGAGTAAATAGATAGCGTCTTCGACTAGTCCTGTGCTTCGAAGGATTCTGTTGGAGCAGCAATAACAGAAGGCACACATCACTTCCATCCTCCGAGGTTGTGGGAAGTTGAGACTACAGAGGGGTTAGCCGGGCTGTGATGTGTGGTTTCGGCCGATCCAGTGAACGGAAACTGACTCAGATTGCTCTCCAAACGGCCAATCTTGTTGAACGAATAATCATATATATGAATTGTCGCAAAGAATACAGGCACTTGTGCGAGAGATGAAATCGTTAATTCGCTAAACGTGTTAAGATACCATTGAGGTGAACAAATCCGCTGCTAAGTAGTAGATCCTAAGTGCTACTCTCCGTAGTTTCAGCAACTCCTTTATATGCGATATAGCTGAGAAACCCACCCGTATAGGCGACTGCAAGAAGGACTGAAGGTAACGTGCGGCCAAGGAAAGTGATGATAATGATCACGATCGGCCCTAAAATAAGAAGCGCGTCGAATACGGAGTCATCTGCGCCAGCCGCGAGGAGCGGGCCAATGAACGGAATTTGTTTGAGTCGCATTAGTCATAGCCCTCCATAGAGACGAATAAACTCCGCAGGAGCACTAGAACCGGGATTATCTCAAGTCGTCCGATCCACATGTTGAATAAGAACATGACCTTCGTGACCGTCGGCATCCCCGGGCCGGTGATGCCCGACGAGAGCCCAACGTTACCTTGCGCGGAGGCAACCTCAAACAGAACGTTTTCTAGAGTGTAGCCTTCTGGACCCATCGGAAGGGCGATCATAAAGACGAATGCAGCGACGCCGAGGAAAAGGATCCAGAGGAACGTGATGATAGCGGCCTCTTCAAACTCCTGCGCTGCTTCGTCATCTGATAATGTTCGATCATCCAGTCGGAATGTACGAACAGCAGTTGAAGGGTAGAATACGTCACGGATACGAAACAGAATCCCTTTTCCGAGAGTGAGCAACCGGATGAGCTTGATACCCCCGACAGTTGATCCGGCAGCTGCCCCGACGATCATCCCGAACGCGACCGTCAATTGTGCAGGCGCCGACCATCCCGGCCCGAGCGAGCCTGCAGTCTGGAACCCGGTGCAGGACGCCGCCGAGACGAACTGGAATATGGCAAATCGGAACGTCTGAAAGAGCGTTGCTGCCCGGCCATGAAGGACGATTCCAGCAACGGTCATCGTCTCTGTCTGGTAGAATCCCTGATCAAACAGTAAGGCAGTCAAAATCAACGTCCCAAGGCCGAAGAAAATGAAGACCCACCGCGTCTGGAGGTCTCTGTAGAGGTTCCGGAGGTCTCCGCGTAGAATTAAATAATGAATCGGGAACGCAATACTCCCAAGAATCATGATGGGGATGAGTGCGAAGTCGATGGCGACGCTGTTGTACGTGCCTATCGAATTATCCGTAATCGAAAACCCTCCGGTTGCGAGCCCCGTCATTGCATGGTTGATTGCATCCCACATCGGCATGCCAGCCAGCCACAGGAGGAGGATCGAGAAGAACGTGAACAGGAGGAAGATCCACCAGATTGTCCTGACGGTGGACACGATACTCGGATGAATCTTCTCCGAACGCGCTTCACTTTCATAGAGCGTAAGTGACCCACTCCCCGGGCGTGCGAGAATAGCGGTCGTGAGCACGATGACTCCGACGCCACCAACCCATTCGATGAATGAACGCCACCACTGGAGCGTGTGTGGAAGCGCCGCCTCGTTATCGGTCATCGTCAGTCCCGTGCCGGTAAACCCGCTCATGCTCTCGAAGAACCCGTTGAGGGGATTCTGGAACGCAGCGAGTGTACTGAACGTCCTAGTTCCTCCGGTCGTGAACCGGGCCGGAATTTCGAGAACTGAGGGATCAAGTCGTGCCGTCCAGGCAATAAGCAGGAATGGGACAGAGCCGAAGACTGCGACGAAGAACCACCCAGAGGCGGCGATCATCATCCCATGCAATCGACCAGGATCATCTGCGTCCTGAAAGGCCCGCGAAAGTCCGAATCCGACTAGCAAAGGGAGCAGTCCTGAAAGGATCATTCCAGGAACAACCCACCACTCTCGCCAGACGAGCGGAATAAGAACGGAGACGAGAATAAGACCTGCTAGCGCCTCGAGCATCCGCCCGAGGTCGCGAGCAATTGTCCCAAGACGATTAGCCATACAATTTCGGTATGCTGAACGAGAACTTAAATTGGCTGATTCACGCCAAAGAGGTGAGCCGTTAGATTGCGCTATGGGAAATAGTTACCTGCGGGCACCGCTTTCTGGAAAAGTCTTGATGTCGAGCATATGTTATTTTCGATTTGGCCACCAAGACGGCGAGGTTCTGCTTACAAGTGTCGCCACAGTTCCCGAGCAAACGCCACTGTCGGAAGGCCGTCGGTTAATGAACAGCGAGAACTACTCGGCGAGGCAATGCAGTACGCTCCTGATGATATCCTAGTACATCAGACTGTGACAATCGGCCATGACATCGCGAAGAGAATCAACAACGTCGCCTATCAACGCGACAGTGTCCTCGTGTTACTCGGCTGGCGAGGGCAGCGGAAACGTGTGTCCGATTATGCGCTGGGCTCAAATATCGACACCGTCGTCGAGAACGCCGAGTGTGATGTTGCTGTCGTAAAAACCGACGGGACGACAGACACCAAGCGCGTTCTCGTACCGACTGCGGGCGGTGCAAATTCGGACCTCGCAGAAATGTTTGCCGCCGCGTATACGGTTGCAGGTGCCGAAGTGACCCTGTTTCACGTCGCAACCGACGGTGATTTCGAGGCAGCTCGCTCGTTCTCGTCTACCTACTCGGAGGATATGCTCTCATCGAACTGGGGCTCTGGTCTCCTAGCTATGAATTTTTCTCCCCACAGAGGATGTCTATTTTGCCTGGATGGGATTCCTAATTGGCCTGGTTATTTGTTCTGGCACCGGCTCACCCATCGGGCTTGCCTTCCTCAACAGGAGTGAAGGCCGAATCCACAATGAGGTTTCCTCGCCTCGTTCATTGGTTTCGGATTCGGTGCCGGAGCGATCAGATTGACTTACGCGACTGCTCTTGCAGGGATAGTGTAGCCACTTACAGACAGTTACCGGTGACAAAGGATATGACTGGGACGGTTTGCATGACTTCGGGACGTCAATGTTTGATCACTGATCGAATACCGCAGGTGACATTGGTTTGATATCGCGAACAACGCTCGCCATAGTAAGAATATCTGTTACTAAGAATCAGTAGTTGAAGTCGTTCTCTTTGCGCCTAAGCAGCAGTACGGTGAGACGCTCCGCGCTCGGACAAGGTTTGGACAGTTCCAAGAATTGTGCTACAAACAGCTGTGGGGATTTTTGAACTCGCTTCCTGGTTCTACGACTACCCCCTGAGCGACTCGCACACATCTCATAAACTGAACCCGCTCGAATTGTTCGTTTCGTGGTCCTCGTAATGTCCAAAGATATCTGTCACCGCTGGTGTTGCGCCACTGCCAGAATACACCGTGAGCAAGTCACCGGCTTCGATGCGGGTCTGTCCCCGAGGGGTAATAGGAGAATCCGAATCGGGCCGTTCAATTGCTACGACAAGTGTGTCCTCATCAAGCAGTCCTTCGTTGTCCGCTTCAACGAGGTTTAGACCGGCGATCGGTGCGTCCTCGGCGACCGTAATCTCGAACACTTCGGCAACATCGCCGACACGCATGTAATCAACAATCGATGGCCGATCCACAGACCGGAACAGTGATTCCGCGATGAGGCGCTGTGGATTCTCCATTGTGTTGACGCCGATCTGCCTGAATAGGTTCATGTGCTCAGGGTTGTGGACGACTGAGACGATGCTAGGGATTTCAAGTTCCTGTGCGAGCAATGAGATCATGACATTGGTCGCGTCCTGATCCGTCGTTGAGATGAGCGCATCAGCCCGGTCAGCTCCGGCATCCTCCAGCGTCTCCTTGATCGTCGCGTCCGCGTTGATGACCAGGCAGTCGAACTCAGTAGCGACTTCGTCCGCTCTCGCCGCGTCTTTTTCGATGACGACAACTTCGTTTCCAGTTCCGGTTGCGATTTCAATGAGCGGCGTTCCGATATCGCCAGCTCCGACAGTGATTATGTACATGTGTTATATCTTCTACTGGTGCCGCTTTGGGCTGAGTCCCTCATAATCAGTGTCCCGCGCGAATCGCTCGTCTCGCTGTCTGCCGACATACCGCGGACGTAATTGAGGGTTCACTTGGGTTAGAATTACAGTCCTGAAATAAAAACCTCGCTATCTTGCGTAATCCACATGCTGTCGAGGATTAGACCAGCAATCCGAAGAAATGTAGAGTGTCGTACTGGTCTAGAAGTAACGGAGAATCGCGGGGGTTTTCACGATGGTGTCATCGGTTGGTTCGTATTGCCAAACGATTCTAGTGTCGACTCTGGCACGCCGTCCCGGGCGAACACGGAGATGAGATCACCAGCACGAATCTCCGTGTCACCCTTGGGCGTGATCATTTCATCTCCACGCTCAATAGCGATAACAAGCACTTCACTGCCAAGCAGCGATTGCTCGTTAGCTTCTCGTAGTGTCGTGTTGACAATAGGGGCGTCCTTGCTGACGGTCACATCAACTACTTCGGCTCCACCGGAGAGAGACACCATATCTGTCATTGCACCCTGCTTGGTTGCGCCGTCCGGCCCGAACGGCTCGTAGGGGGTGAAATATTCCTCCTGAATCAGATCCTCGTCCTCGATTTCTAGGCCGAGTTTACTGAGCTGGTGGGCTATTCGTGTGAGGTCACTCATCTCCTCGCCCACAGCCTTGATTTGCAGGTTCCCACGGCCCGTCCTGAGTTCGCGAACGTTCACGACTCCGGGAACCGTGAGTGCCTTTCTGGCGAGATTTTCCCGCTCACTCGCCGAAGTGTTACAAACGAATAGATTAGTCATGCGACTTTCACAGCGTTCGTAGTCGATGTCAGCGTGATACCCTTTGATTATGCCCACCTCTTCAAGCTGGTTGATTCGATTGCGAATGGTCCCCGGAGAGACATCCATCTCCTCGGCGACCATCGGAGCCGAGATATTCCGTGCATCCTCCTGCATCGCATATATAATGCGCTTGTCAATTTCGTCGAGACGACGACTCATACTAGATGTACAGGATGCGTCCCAATCCCTTTTTCCCTGTTACCTGTACGCGGACTTTCGACAATTTCAGGCGTCGGACGATGGTCTGACGGACTGACAACGTGGGTTCTTCCGGATTGTGCGGCGTGAGAAGCTTTGGTCCGTCTGTTCACCTGCGGTTGCAGATAGCGAAGGTAGATCGGTCTGTGTCACCGCGGAAACGGGTCGCGAGTACGCAACTTACTGTCCCGACCCGTTGCCAGCGCATCGAGTTTGATAGCCGCCGGTAGTTGTGTTCCGACCTACAGTCTGCGGGGCTGGTTTGGCGGCGACTTCCGGAATCTGTCGAATTGGATACATGGCATCTTGAAGCGCCCGACGTTGCGGAAGCACTCATCAACGAGTCCGCACATTACGATGTGACTATGATGGGGAAACCGACGCAACGCAGCCTTCTAGAGTTCGTCACGGGTTCCCTCACTGCGAGCGTCACCGAAGAATCAGAGAATGCAGTCCTCAAGTACAGCGGAATGGTGGAGAGGGATTCAGTCTCGAAGCGAAGTAATCTGGTAACAATCCTGGTATCAACGAGCCCACGGTAGTGGACTGTTGCAATAGACTCGGTATGTGCGATATTCCTACAATGGCCCGATCAGGTGATCCCATTCGACGGTATATATAAGTGTTAGACTCACCGAACCATTGAATGACAGAATACCAAAATAATTCTCGAATGCTAAATATTGACCTATCTTCTTACTGTATAAGGAAATAAGGCGGTATTTTTTTAAGCAAGCGATATTTCTAGAGTCGAGAGGACAGGTCCCGTGAGAGTAGCCGAATCGTTCGAATGGCTGACTCGCCGGCCTATATCGACTGCTCAACGGAGTCAGAGACAGAGCAGCACCCGATAAAATATGACACAATCTGAAACCAACCCGCCCAAAGATATCCCGGAGAAAATCACGACTGCACTGGAAGCCAGTAGTGACGCACGTCTCAGGGAGATTATCCATTACGCACAGCAACTCCTGCGGGAGCATCCATCGCTCACAGATGCGATCGAATCTCGCCCCGGTGAAGAGTTCGTTCGAATCGAGGACCATGGAGCGTACACGATTGTCGTCGTGGAACGACCGGAGGAAACGGGCGAAGCACGAGGCCCGTTCGCCTACAGGGTCAGGTGGGAACACGGTATCGGCGACGAAGATGGACAGTACCGGTGGCACTATCTCGGAAAAGTCTACGAAGAAAACGAGGGTGACTGAGATGTCTGCGGAATTCTTCCAGCGAGTCATTGTTCCAGTCGCTAACGAAGACGACGCGAGGGCGACAACTTCTGCACTCCGCCCGTACGTAGCAGGGTCGGACTGCACTGTTATCGCCGTCCATGTCATCGAGAAAGCCGGTGGCACGCCGGACAAAGCGTCAGTCGAACAGCGCAAATTGGCTGCGAGAGAGATATTCGCTGCCGTCACGGAGAGATTCGTTGACACGGGTGTCACACTGGAAACAGAGCTTCGGTACGGGACCGATATCGCATCGACACTCCTCGAGGCAGCACACGAACTTGACGCCAGTGCCATCGTCTTCACTCCCCGTGGGGGGAGCCGCTGGCAAAAACTGTTAGCTGGCGATGTGACGCACAATCTCATTAACGAGAGTGACGTCCCGATTCTGGCACTCCCTGACCGAGAGGTGAGTGACGCGTGAGTGTAACCAGGAGACGGACGTCCGGGTCGACAACAAACACCTAACTGAAACCATATATGTACATCATCATCGTCGGAGCAGGCGATATCGGCTCACCGCTGATCAATATCGCCACTCGAACTGGAAACGAGGTTGTCGTTATCGAGAAAGATACAGGAAAAGCCGAGGAGATAGCAAGCGAGTTCGACTGCCTGGTCATCAACGCGGACGTGACGATCAAGGAGACGTTGGAGGATGCCGGAGCGGATCGAGCCGACGCGATCATCTCGACAACTGATCAGGACGCGACGAACGTGATGGTCTGTCTGCTTTCCAAAGAGTTCGAGATTCCGGCAATCACGTCAGTCGTTCACGATGCAGCGCATATGAACCTCTTTCGTCAGATCGAGGTGAACACGGTCGAGAATCCACAGCAACTCATCGCCGAGCATCTCTACCGTGCGGTCGCCAGACCGGCTATCGTCGATTACATGCGTATCGGCGAGGACGCAGAAGTGTTCGAAATCACGGTCAGGGACGATGCGCCAATCGCTGGCAAAACACTTACCGAAGCCGGTGAGGAGGGCATCCTTCCGAACGATGTCTTGATCGTCGCCATCGGTCGTGAGGGCGAGGACAGGCCACTGACACCGCGTGGGAACACCCGAATCCAAACGAACGACCTGTTAACCGTCTACTCCGCAGCTGGTGCGAACCCAGATCTCACCGACATCTTCGGCCATTACGAGGACCAAACAGCGTGATCACGGGAGAATCCAAATCAATGTCCAATTCATCTGTCGGTCGCCTTGACTTCCTGACAGCCTCGAAAACGGTCTGTAGAGACGTTGGTGCCTTGCAGGTACTCATCGGCGGGCTGATGTTAGTCCCCATGCTTGTCTCGCTGGTCTATCAGGAGTGGTACAGCGGACTGTCGTTTCTAATCGGTGCAGGGATCACTTCGCTTGCTGGCGGGGCAGCGTACAAACTGTGCGAAGATGCCCCTGAACCGAAGCGTCACCACGCGATGATCGTCGCGGCCCTCGGGTGGCTCGCTACGGCGGCGTTCGGTGCCCTCCCGTTCGTAATCGCGGCCTACATCACGCCACCGGCAGTACTCGAATCCTTCGTGCCAGCGAGTGCGAGCTATCAGTCAAGCCTGCTCAACTTCCAGAACCCGCTCCATGCCTTCTTCGAGAGCATGAGTGGGTACACAACGACAGGGCTGACGATGAGTGTTCACGAACCGTCGGTGGGCCACGGCTTCCTCTGGTACCGCTCACAGATGCAGTGGATCGGTGGCGCGGGGATGATCGTCCTCTCGCTGGCAATTTTGCGTCAGCCACACGGGACTGCGGGACTCTCGCTGTATCAATCAGAAGCACGAAACGAGAAACTTCGGCCGAGCATCGTGGGTACGGCGCGTGCAATCTGGAAGATTTACGTCGGCGTCACCGCACTAGTTGCCCTCTATCTGGCAGCAGCCACGTTCCTCGTTACCCCGAGTTACGGTATCGAGCCGACGATTTTCGACGCGATAAACCACGCGATGACTGGCCAGTCCACCGGCGGGTTCAGCACACTCGACAATTCTATCGCCGGCTACGACTCATACGCGATGGAGCTCGTTCACATCCCCGCGATGATTACCGGGGCAATTTCGATTCCAGTCTACTATGGGATGCTCTCCGAGCGAGATATCCGAGAATTCACACGCGACCCACAGGTCAGAGTGTTGTTTGGCTCCTTCGTTATCGGTGTAGTCGGCCTGACGGCGTTTCTCGCTCGATGGGTCGGGGTGCCTTACAATGGTGAGCCGCTCGCATACATCGGGCGTGTAGCGACGAGTCAGGCATTCCGTGATGGTCTTTTCCAGTTTATTAGCGCACAGACGACGACGGGGTGGCAGACGTCTGCAATCGGTGACTGGAACAACGGCGCGGTCATGTTCATCGTCTTCGGTGCGATGTTACTCGGCGGTTGTGCCGGAGCAACGGTCGGCGGGATCAAACTGCTGCGTGGCTACATTATCGCTCGTGGCATCAGTTGGGAGGTCACTCGCGTGTTCCTCCCCGACCACGCTATCGACGACCTCCGGATTGGGCAGCGGATACTCAAAACCGACGAAGCAAACACCGAGATCAGCGCTGCAACGACGTTCGCGTTCACGTACCTCGTCTTGCTCGTCCTCTCGCTGTTCGTCCTGTTGGCAGTGCTTCCGACGGATTTCACGCTCGCCGATGGGATTTTCGAAGTAGCGACGGCACAGGGAACTGTCGGCCTATCGTCGGGGATCACTGGTCCAGGCATGCCGGTCATCGCTGAGGTCCTGTTGATCCTCCAGATGTGGATGGGACGGCTCGAAATTATCCCCGTCCTCGTCCTGATTAACGCGATCTTCAGGCGGTGACTTGGATGGATAGTCAGTATCGATTCCGCCCGCCTGTGCTCGATGTACCCGGCCCACCCTGCACAGTAGAAGCGCTTGCTCGTATCGCTACGCAACCAATACCATCACACTACCACCAATGTACGTAATCATCATCGGCGCAGGCCGCACCGGAAGCACCGTTATCAACCTCGCAACGCAGGACGACCATGAGGTGGTCGTCATCGAACGCGATACAGAATTGGCCGAAGAGGTGAGTGCAACCTACGACTGTATGGTTATCAACGCTGACGCAGCATCGAAAGATATCCTGCTCGAAGCTGGCATCGAGGAGGCCGACGCACTTATTTCGACCACGGAGACTGACTCGGTAAACCTCATGGTGACCATGTTTGGGAAGCAGTATGGGGTCGAGACGCTCGTAAGTTCGATCAACGACCCCGCCCACATGGAACTATTCGAGGACCTCGGCGTGAATATCGTCGAAAGTCCGCACCGTCTCAACGGTCAATATCTCTACCGGGCCGTCCAGCACCCGGGGATTCAGGATTTCCTGCCCATTGCTGGTCAAGCTGAAATCTTCGAGATGGCAGTCAGTTCGGGCGCTCCGATTGATGGCCTCGATTTAATCGAAGCTGATAACAACGATCTGTTGCCCGAAGAGACGATAATCGTCGCCATCGTCCGAGATAGCGAATTGCTCATTCCGCAGGGGGAAAGCGAGATTCGTGCTGGTGACACCGTCACCGTTTTCGCTAAAAATGGGGCGACGAGTCGGGTTACGGATGTGTTCAGGGGTTCATAAAGATGTCCGATAACTCCGAGCCAGCCAGCGTTCGAATCACCGTCGCAGAACGATCTTCGGGTTCGGATAATGAACCGTATCTTCGTAGCGGGCCGCCTATTCGATCTCCAGGGTATAGAGTTATCGTTCCCATTACTGAGACGCTGCTTGATAGCTATACAGGGATCAACGTCCGCCGGTTCCTACAGACAGCGGTGGCACTGGCTGCTGATAACGGCGGCCGGGTGCTCTTGCTTGGCATCGAGACGGTGACAGACGAAGCGGAACTGGGCCATGCTCGAGAGTATATCCGGACAGAAGAAGAGAGCCAGGCCGATATGAACCCCACCATCGAGACACTCGAGAACAGACGGACACAGTTGGCGGAGATGAGTACTCTAGCGCAGGAACTCACGCCGAGTGTTCCGGTCAGTGCAGCCGTCAGAACTGTGACTGACCTGACTAGGGGTATTCTTGATGTCATAGCTGATGAGAGTGAAACGGCTGTCCTGCTGCCACGCGGGACCGGCCTCAATCAGGGCTGGTTGCTAAAACGAAGTACAATTGACGCGGTCTTGACGGACGCTGAGTGCGATGTGTTCGTCGAAAAGATGGGGGCCAGAGGAGGAGAGAACGCACTGTACGTACCAAGCGTTGATGAGCATACTGTCGCACCGCTCGCCGAATCGGAAGCCGAAACGATAAACTCGATACTATTACCTGTCGGGGCAGGCCCACACTCAGCCCTCGCTGCGGAAGCAGCGCGCGCGGTGGCACGTGCCACAGGTGCATCTGTGACCGTGTTCCATGTGGTACCACCTGAATCATCTGCTGAGGCGAGAAGCGACGGTGAAGATTTGCTAAAGTTCGCTGAATACGTGCTCGGTTCCGACGTAACGATTACAACAACGATCAGGGAGGCTGCTGATACCGCTGATGCAATTATAACGGAAGCGGAGTCTCATGATGCCGTATCAATAGGAGCGCCGGAACAGAAATCACAACTAGAAACGTTAGTCTATGGGTCTGTACAAGAGACGCTCTCTGAGCTCGATGAGCTGACTATTCTCATGTCTCGTGATTCTAACCAGACCATGCGGTCTCTCTACTACCGATGGAAACGAGGAATTGAGGCCGAAGGTGGCGAGAGCGAGAGCGAGTCCAGCAAGTGAGACCATACGTCAGAACGTCGTGTCCTGACTTTATCAACACAACTTGGTGGCTACGGAACGAGCCGCGAAGCCAAGCGAGACAGTACTGTGGCCTGTACTGGCTCGGCCAGCATGGCGACAGGATAGAACGAGCTGAAGCGCTTGTCGATTTCAGTGAGGTGCCGATTCATACAAGAAGACAGGTTGAGCATCAATGCGGTCTCCCCTGCGTGCAGTAGTGGGGACCGGACCCACTGCCTACGATTCGAGGCGTCGAACGATGGCTTGGCGGATCGACATCGCGGATTCTTCAGGCCCACGGGCCATGACGACAGTCTGATCCGTCTGTTCACCAATCGTCTCGGGCAGCGAGCCGAAGACAGCCTGTGACACCGCTCCCGTGCGGGTCGCTCCCACACAGATTGTATCGTATCCTGTAGCTGCATCGAGAATCCCCCTTTCGATATCCTCGGCCACCTCGATACGGCTCTCGTACTGCGTCTCTTCGAGACCAGTCCGTTCAACGAACTCTTCGATGAGCGCCTCACCTCGCTCCCGTGGGGAAAGGCCTTCGTCGTCTTCGCCTGGCTCTTGAACGTTGAACAGCGTTAACGTGGCTTCCTCGTCGGCCGCCTTGACAAACTCTTTGGCCCGACGAGCAGCCACTGGTGCGTGTGGCCCCTCACCGGCTAAGACCATGATTTCGCCCGTCGCGCGTCCACCCTCAGGACCGAGTTTCACGAGCGTCGCATCACACGATGCACGACCGATGACAGGGTCGATCGTGGAGCCGAGAACGTGTTCTCGGCGGCTTCGCTTGCCTTTCCAGCCCAAGAGAACGTGGTCAGCGTCTTCTTCCTCAATAACGTCCAGAATCGCAGAGCCAGCGTTGCGACCAACGATGGCGCGCGTTCGTAGCCCGACATCGAGGTCGTCAGCGATGTCCCGTGCAGAGTCCAGCAGTTCCTGCTGGCGTTCGACTCGTGTCTCCTCGAATGTGAGGTCCTGTTCCAGTGAAGTCTGCTGTGGGACTTCGATGATGTTCACCGCGACAACCTCGGCCGTTTCGCTATCGTGTGCGTGTGCGCTCGCCGCTGCCATCCGGAGAAGGTCCCGTTCCGTTTCGGGATTTGCCACGGGAACAACAACCCGATACCGTCCCTGTCCGTCAGCTACTGTGGTCGGTTCTGGCGCGATGGCCTCCCCAACTAGACTCTGGCTGAGTGCTCGGTCGCGGGCGTACACAAAGTACCAGAGAATCCCAAAGGCGACGATGACACCGCCGATGGCCTGCACGATGAGGTTCATCTGGAGAAGAATGGCGATAGAGGCGACAAAACCGAGAATCGGGACAATTGGGTACAGCACGCTCGGAATCTGGAACGCCGGGTCGTAGGCGTCAGGATCGGCACGACGGAGGACGATGACGGCGATATGGACGAGCGCGTACGTGACGAGGTACATGAAGCTCGCCACTTCTGCGAGTGTCCCGATGCCGACCCCGATTGCGATGAGCACAAGCGTGATAATACCGGTCGCGGAGATGGCACGATATGGCGTCCGGAACCGGTCGTGGACCTCATTGAGCCAGTTGATGAGAATCTTGTCCCGACCCATGGCGAAGTTCACGCGGGCCGCCGAGAGGATACTCGCGTTCGCACTCGACACTGTCGCTAGAACGGCTCCCACGATCATCGCTAACGCTCCGATTGGCCCCATGATCTCCGTCGCTACGTCGGCGACGGGTATCTGAGAGTCTGCAAGCGCCTCGATTGAGAGCGTCCCGGTCGAGACGAACATCACCCCGACGTACATCAGCGTCGGCGTCACGACGGCCGCAATCATCGCCAGCGGAAGATTGCGACTCGGGTTCTTGATCTCCTCGGCGCTGGTCGCAATCACTTCGAAGCCGATGAAGGTCACGTAGACGGTCCCGATCGTCGCTGCAACGGCCGGCCAGCCCTCTGGTGGGAGGAACGTTCCGATAGTTGGCCCACTCGCGGCTCCCAGCCCAAGGAACGCCACGATGAGGCCGACCAGAGTGAGGACGATGACGTTCTGGAGTGCCCCGGTCTCTTTGACGCCGTAGTAATTAACACCGGTCAGCAGTGCTGCCATGACGAGTGCTGCCACAGTTATTCCGATGTCACCCCATCCGGCTAGTAACCCGATGTACTGTCCAAGCCCGGGGAGCAGATATTGACCGAAACCGATCATGTAGAACGCACTGGCGAAAGTCAGCCCGGCCCACATCCCCCAGCCGACGATACTGCCGAAGAATGGACCGAGCGCGCGGTTAACGTAATAGTAGCTTCCACCGGCTTTGGGCATCCCCGTGGCTAATTCCGACAGTGAAACAGCAGCGAGCAGCGATACTAAGCCGCCAGCAAAGAAGGAAATCATGCTCGCGGGTCCTGCCTGCTCGGCAGCGATACTCGGGAGGACGAATATCCCGGCACCGATCATCGTCCCAAGGCCAATCGTGTACGCTTCGAGAAAGCCGAGGTCGCGTGCGAGTTCTTGATCAGTCATTGTTAGATTCAGGTAGTGTAATAACGGGTATATCGCTCTCAGAGACGAGTGACAGTCCCACGTCACCGGTCAGCAGGCGAACCCACCGGTTGCCACCTCGTGGAGTGAAAACAATCGCGCTCGCGTCGATTTCATCTGCGGTTTCAATAATCGTCTCTGCAACGTCAGTGCCATACCGGATTTCGGTCGTGAGCGTGCGGTCGGTATCGGCCATCTCGTCACGAGCAACGCTGAAAATTTTGGATGCGTAATCCTCTCGCTGCTCGACTGACGCTTTGTCCGGGGCGCCACCCGCCTTCTCGATGACGTTAATAACGGTTACATCTCCTCCCGCCGACTCTACATATGGTCGCAGCGCTCGCATGGTCGATTCTGCGTCTTCCGGTGACGCAACAGGTACCAGCGCGTGTCTGAACAGCGACTCCGGCATACTATCCCCTCCGAAGCCGGCTGTCGGAGTATTGATGTCGCTGATATCCCGCGGTCGTAGTGAGAATCATAGTAACTAGTCTCACGGACTGTATATGAATTATTTGTCTTTGCCGCTATCCATTGGTCATCCAACTATTGCACGGTCGATTTGCTACGGAATGCGGAATCAGCACCTGCGTTTAATACTGATGGGCCACCACTCGCTTACATGAGTCATGATGAGGGTAGTCTCCGAGAGTTTCTAGAGCGGTCCGAGACTCCTGATTCGCCACCCCGTATTCTCTACCCGATATTCAGTTCCCACGACAACTTCACGTTCGAGACAGCGATGAATATCGCTGAGGGTGTCGAGGGCGAACTACTCGTCCTTGATTTACTCACCGACAACAGCCTCCGTAGCGCTGAGGTGACATCAGTTGGCCGAAAATTACTGCAGGCACATCTAGACGAGGACCACACTGTCGACGCTCATTTAATCGTCGAAGAGACAGACAGTCCACTCTCGACTGCGATTACCGTCGCACAGCAACGGAACGTCCAGCTCGTCGTGTTCGACGAACACACGCCCGAGTTGCTGGGCGAAGGGCTTCGCGGTGACGCGGCCGACCAGATGCGAAAAAAAGCAGCATGTGACGTAGTATCAGTCACGCATCCCCTGAGTGAGACAAGTATCTCTTCGGTGCTCGTCCCACTTGCTGGTGGAGAACATTCTGGTCTCGCAGTCGTCGTCGGCGGAGCGCTGGCAGCAGGCGCGAACGCTGTTGTCGAGCTCTTTCATGTAACACAGGACAAAGATGAGACCGAGGCCGCACAGGCCACGGAACTGTTCGACACGGCACGGGCACGGCTCCCCGAGTCGGTCGAACTGGATACGCACCATCTTGAAGCGCCTGACGCAGCGGAGGCAATCATCGATGAGTCTGCCCACTACGACGTAACTGTAATAGGCAAACCAACTCAGAGCCGTCTCATAGAATTTATTACTGGCTCGGTAACCAAATCCGTAACCGAAGCTTCAGAAAACGCGGTTCTTACAGTCCAGCGTGGCGATGACGATGGGTTCAGTTTTGAGGGACGCTAATCTTTGCGCGTGGGAGTCTCCTCGTGGTCTGGTTCGACGACCCACTTGGTACCGTTCTGTACCACCGTGCCGGTGTACGACTGTTCAATAGCATCGCTGTCCTGTTCGACCACCTCGTACTCGTAATCCTGGTCGGTCACAGCCTCAAGTGACGAAATTCGGACGCCCCTGTCACCATTGGCCTGTGCATAGACAAACAGCGCGGAGTAATAGTCACGAATAGCGTCTTCTATCTGCTCTTCAGTAGTATCATCGGTCATTGGTTATGGATACATAAGCGCAGATAAAAAGGCTATGTTGAATGCGTATTCCCATCTATTTTAGGACAGGATTGCTGATTCCCTTGAGTCTACGGGCAGTCCAAGTCCAAAGCCGTGAGGTAGATTCGTCCCGGTGTATTGGCACTACCACTCCCAGAACGACCGGGTGAAGAGCACCAGCATAGGGATCACTTCGAGTCGGCCAAGCCACATCAGAACTATCATCAGGAGTTTCGAGGTCGCTGGGAAGGAGAGATAACTCCCAAACGGACCGAGCAGACCGAACCCTGGACCGATGTTTCCGATGGTCGCGATGCTGGCGCTGAGTGCTTCGATCGTCGTGAGGCTGAGGCCAACGCGACTGGCATCGAGTGCAATTACCACGGTTGACACCCCGAAAATAAATAGATAGAGAAACGTGAACGAGAAGACACCTCTGACGACATCCTCGTCGACAATGCGCCCGCCGAGTTTGACTGGTTCGACGACGTCTGGGTAGACTGTTGTGGACAGTTGCCGCCGAGCGGCCTTGAGAAGGACGAGCCATCGGATGATCTTGATGCCGCCACCAGTCGATCCTGCTGACCCACCGATGAACATCACTCCCAATAACAGCACTTGCGCCCATTCGCTCCACTGTGCGAAATCGCTCGTCGCGTATCCCGTCGAGTTGAGCAGTGTGACTGTCTGAAACAACGCCTGCCGGAGCGAGTTCTCAGCGATACCTCGGGTGACACCTCCCAGTTCTAGCGGCGGAGCCGCTCCAGTGAACAAGAGTCCCCAGAGGAGAAGCGTGACCCCACCGATGGCCCCAATATATCCCTGAAACTCTCGATTCCGAAACACATCGAGATACTGCCCGTGGAGAATGAAATAAAAGAGCGCAAAGTTCGTCCCCGCAACGATGATGAAGGGAATCACGAGCCATTGGACTGCTGGTGAGAAGGCAGCGATACTCTCAGCTTGGGGAGAGAACCCGCCGGTTGGAAGCGTCGTGAAGCCGTGAGCGATCGCGTTGTACAGGTTCATGTTGGGCGCCCGCCCCAGCAGGTGGAGGCCGTACAGGAGACAGATCAACAGGACAGTGAATCCGGTGTAGACAAGCCACAGGATGCGGGCGGTTTCGGCAATCTTGGGCGTCAGCTTCTGTAGTTCTGGGCCAGGTGCTTCGGCGCTGATGAGTTGCGCACCGTTGACCGCTAGCTCGGGGAGAATGGCCACCATGAGCACGATTATCCCCATCCCACCGAGCCATTGCGTCAGCTGGCGGTACATCAACAGGGCATGAGAATGCCGTTCGAACGAGATTTCGCCCAAAACGGTTGCCCCCGTCGTAGTGAATCCCGAAGTGGATTCGAACAACGCGTTGACGAACGAGTTGAATAGGGTACTCGGCGAGCCGAGTGCGAGCCCGACCGTCGATTGAGTGCCCATACCAGCGAGCAGGTACGGTATCGTCCCGCCCACAGAGACACCGACCCAAGCCAGAGTGACAAACAACAGCGCTTCCTCAAGTCCGAGGTCAGAATCATCCTCAAGACGTTCGAGTGCAAGTCCGAGGGCGGCTGTCATGGCGATCGACACGAGAAAGACCAAGCGATCACTCCCGTAGATAATCGCGACGGACAACGGGAGCGCCATCGTCACGGCGAGGTACTTCAGAACTGTCCCGACGAGCGCGACGCTCTGTCGCCAATTGATGCTTACCTGCATTCAGTAACACCAGCCTTGGAAATCGAGGTGTGCCCCGCCGCGTTGCTGACTTGGGCAGTGGAATGGCGATTCCTGTGCATCATTACAGCTGTTCGATCGTGTCCTCGACGACGTCGCTATCAGCGAGTATCACAGCATGATCGCCCGGTTCGATGACGGTATCGCCACGGGGCATACGGTAGCTCCCGTTGCGCGTGAGCGCTCCAATGACGACATCCTCCGGAAGGTCACCGATCGCCTCGCTAATCGGTCGTCCTGCGAGTACGCTGTCTGTGTCAATACGGATCTCGATCACCTCGGCTTGATTGTCTTCCAGCAGAGCGACGTTCTGGGTGTCTTGGTCACGAACGAACTCGATGATCTCTCGAGCCGTCGCTCGACGCGGGTTCACAGCGATATCGACCCCTGCATCTTCGAACAGATCGACGTACTCGCCGTGGTCTACAATAGCGACCGACTGGTCTGCGCCCTCTCGCTTGGCCCGCAGGGCAGCCAGCAGATTCTCTTCGCTGTCGTGTGCGAGCGCTGCCACCACGACATCGACATCAGCCATCCGTTCATCTTCGAGGAAGTCCCGGTCGGTCGGGTCCTTGTTTCGAACCCTGGTGGCGGATAACCGTTCGGAGAGTTCCCTGGCACGGTCAGCGTCTGTCTCGATGAGATGAGGACGGAGACCACGCTCTTCAAGCAGCTGGGCCGTATGGTAGCCGGTGTCGCTCCCGCCGATGATCAGCACGTTCTGGGGACCTGTCTCTCGTGGGGCCAGTTCGGTGCCGAACGAGTGGACCGAATCGGGTCGGCCCGTGACGACCACGTTATCTCCCGGTTGGATACGTGTCTTCCCGGTCGGAAAGATTGTCGCTCCGTTCCGGAAGATGACAGCGAACGTGAGCGCGTCGTACGCATCGGCTTCACTGATCGTTTGGCCGAGAATTGGACTGTCCGGCTTGATTTCGAACTCGGCCATCTGAACCGTCCCGCCTGCGAAAACATCGAAGTTCTGTGCAGCTGGTAGGCCAATCCCTCCGGCTGCTGCGGCGACTGTCAGCAGGTTACTCCCGACCATGAAATCGACATCGAAGACGTTCTCAGCCTGATCCCAGGTGTCGATATATTTCAGATCCTTGACGCGTGCAACCGTCGTAACGTCAGTGAGTGCCCTCGCTGTGCCACAGGTGATGATGTTGATCTCGTCGCTGTCGGTAATAGCGATTAGAATATCGGCATCCTTGATGCCGGCCTCTCGGAGGGTTTCAATGGCCGAACTGTCACCAGGTACCGTGAGCACATCGAGGTCATATCTGAGCCTGTCAATCCGGTCGGTGTTCACGTCGATCATTACGACGTCGTGATTTGCATCGAGTGCTGCTGCGACCCTCGTTCCCACCTGACCAGCGCCAGCTATTATGACCCGCATTCGTGTATTTGATTCATATCCGGATACATTGATTTGACTCCTCCCTTCTGATTCCACCGATATCAACAAGCTGTCAGACTACATAGAAATTGGTGGTTTGACGTTGACTACGTAACATTTCAAGCATCGGCCTTAGGAATGATGTATGAGGAAACGTAACCTCTGGTTCATCGTATATCTCTTCGTTAACCTCCAAGTTCGTCGATTTCACTCACACTTCCTGCGGTATCGGTCGATCATACAAGTTATGCACCTTTTGAAGCAGGCGTAGACTGAAGATCCGAATGGTGATCAACGTCATTCCCGAATCCTCGGGAACGACCGACACAGCACAGATTCCAGAGAGTCCGATAACCACCCGTAGCCGATCGATGTAGGCAAAAATTCGATATGGGAATTCTTCATACTATTTATGAACTACGCTAGAATCCTGACATGCATTGAGCTGGCTAGTCTCAACTATTGTTCGTGTTTGGTAGTTGAGACTACGGCGGGTTTAGCGGGGCTACAATGCGTAATTCGGCCGAATTGTCAATCAAAAACCGCTCGTTGATAGCTCAAATCGTACAGCGGTGTCGATCGATATGCAGGCCAGTCGATATATTGAACCTTTGTAATCGAGAAACACATCGCGACGTGACGTCTACGTTGCCGTCATCTGGCTATAGCATTGCTATGAATCACATTACTTATGCAGAAGATTGGCTCACTACCAGCGACAGTGTGGGTGGTGCTGAATACATGGCATCTGTGATTCTCGTTCTCGGGATTGCGCCGCTCGCGGCGCTGTTCATGTCGTTCACAGTCGGGGCGAACAGTAACTCGGCTCCCGTTGCTCCCGCCGTCGGAGCAAACGCATCTCGGTTCTTCGAGCGGCCCTCTTGGTCGGAATCGTGGCTGGGCTCGGAGCAATCCTCCAAGGAGGCAGTATCTCCGAGACCATTGGGAAAGACCTCGTGACCGGTGTAACGATCACGCCGCTCGCCGCCGCAGCAGCCTTACTCACCGCGGCAACGCTCATCACGATCGGGAACACCTACGGATATCCGATTCCATCGGCGTTTACCGCCGCGGGGGCAATGATCGGCGCGGGCATTGCACTCGGTGGGGATTCGCTGTCGACGAGTACGTCGTCATCCTCGGATTCTGGTTTGCGATTCCCGTCGTTGAGGGTGTCCTTGCCTACGGACTCGCGCGTGGCTAACCAACAATGTCTGTCAATAGCCGTTTTGGTTGGATAGCGCTGTAGATTGGTTTTCAACTTAGTCAGCACAATGATGGTAGCGACCGAAACCGGACAAAAAGCCATTTCAACACCCGTATAACCTTTTATCCACGGAATATAGGATTTAAAAATCCCCAAACAAATATATAGTCAATTATATAACATTTGGGTATGAGAACCAAACAGACTCTACAGTCGGAGATGCTCGGGCGCAGTGTCACGTTCGATTACTCGGAGACGTGGGTCGGTTACTCCCTGTTCTTCATGCGTATCGTGATGGGATGGACGCTGTTCCAAGGCGGAATCACGAAACTCGTCACGTACATCGACGGCGACCCCGCGAACAACTGGACTGCGGCAGGGTTCTTGCAGAACGCAGTGCCGGCAGGGAACCCATTTACCGGCTTTTTTGCCTCGATGGCGGGGATGCCGATTATTGACTGGTTGAACATGCTCGGACTGACCTTGACCGGCCTTGCCCTCTTGCTGGGCGTGTTCGTTCGGTTCAGCGCGTTCTGGGGCGCAGTGATGATGCTGTTCTACTGGCTCGCCGCGTTACAGGGCGGACTGCTAGCTGGCCTTCCGGTTGCCCACGGCTGGGTCGTCGACGACCACATGGTCTATGCTGTGTTGCTGTTCGGATTGGGTGCGTTCGGCTCGGGCCGCATCCTGGGCCTGGACAGTTACATCGAAGATTTGTCGCTCGTACAGAACAACAAGTGGCTCAAACTCCTGCTGGGCTGACCCGGAGGGTACCGGGCCATTCACAAGCAAAAAGGCGATTTCAGTACCCATTTCGCTTTTTGTACCGCCTAGAGAGCGACGCTTCGCACCGCGGGCACAGCCACTACAGATACAGCATCGAGTAGTTTGGAGGGGTACTACCAGCTGTTGCAAATACAAGCTCTTCATGCAGTATTCGGCGTGGTCTTTTCGTGCCGAGTCTTTCGTTTCGTCTGAGTTATCGCACCTGGTGAGCTTCGACATTTTTCCAGTCTGACCCGGCTTCGCTCGCGATCGACCAATCCAGGTGTGTATCACCGCCCGTTTAGCGTTTGACCACCGCTCACAGCAGCACTGCGAACACCGGGTAGGAAACGGCAACTGCCAGCGAGGGTGTCAGGACCCACATCGTGACGATCCGCTTGGCTGCCGCTGGGTCGAAGAGGCTCCGCTCGTCGAGATCGGCCGGCCCCTCTGCACCGATATCCGGAACATCCGGGACCGCCTCTGACCCCTCCGCGGGCTCTTCGTGTCGGGCGATGTCTCCGATGGTCGGACTCGTAGGCGCCTCCTCGGCGCGTGACGTAACCAGCGCCCCTGTGGCGACATCGAGCTCCGACTGTTCGGGCGTCGGGGTGGCTAGTTCCGAAAGCGTTGCAGCCCGACTCGCCCGCCCCCAGCCAAGCCCGATAATCGCAGAGGTAGTGCTGACCGCGAGACTCGCAGGGATTCCCAAGTATGAGAGGATCGTGATGACCGTCCCACCAACGACAGAGACGATCAGCGACGCGAGAATCGGGAGTTCCGTGATGTCGTCTCCGACCGTCTCTAGTGTACGCCGAGCGATGGTGAAACTCCCCAGTCCGAAAGCTACCACCGCGAGCAGGACTCCTTGGTCGACGGTAAGGGCGCCACCTTCCCCGACGAGGGGCGCAACGGCGTTCGCTGCGTTCGACGCGCCCGCCGAGAACGCCATATAACAGCCGATGAGGACCACCGAAAGTGACCCGACAACGTCCTGTGGCGACGCGTTCTGGTTCAGATATGGGCGTGGAATTGTCCCTGATCGGTCAATCTGGACGAAGTGGAGATCGAACTTCGTGAAGGCGACGTAGCGGTCGAGATACGGGTAGACATAGCGCCCGACCACGAGCCCAATGGCGAGGCTCACCAGTGGAGCGACGATCCACGCCGAGACGATGACGAACATCAGCGCCTGATTGAGCGTGCCCGAGGCGAGACCCAACCCCACAATGGCACCGACAGCCGTCATCGATGTGGAGGCGGGAACGCCGTAGAGATTCGATATCAACAGCGACGCGCCCGTAAAAAACAGAACCCCGACGCTTGCAATGGGCGTGAACTGGGCTGCCGGCACGATACTGCTGCTCATTGTTGCGATGACGTTGCGCCCTACGGTCCATGCCCCGAGGAAGCCGAAGCCGACGAACAGAACTCCCGCAGTCGCCTTTCGAACGAGGCGTGAGCCCACCGCCGGCCCGAACGCCACGCCTGTCGACGAGCCGCCGATGTTGAAGCCGACGAACACGGCGACAGCGATGCCGGCGACGGTTAGCAGTGACACCATTGTGTGGGTCAACGACTGCGGACCTTCAAATAATCCCCGACGTTTTTCTGAGGTGGTGTCTCGATTTTGTCATCTAACCAGAGTTACAAGCGTTCCTCCTCAGTGCCGTGCTCAACGGGTACGATTAGCCCCTCGTAACTCCGCACGTTCAAGGGATGAGAAGTGTCAATTTACCCTAATATACGAGTCTCCACCGGGAGTAGCATCCAAGCAACAGGCTTCGAGACGGAGTAGAAGGCTTCCCCGGAACATATCGTTCTGAATAGCAGTCGAAGCAGAAACCGATATCATCCCGTTGGGTATTCCGACGGCTGATGAAAGGAGACGACGGGAGCGGCGGTCATTGACGAAGCCACCACCATCCGCTCACGATCACGACCGCCGCGAGTACGGCCGCGCCGGCGACAATAGCGGTGTCACCGCCCGGACCCGTCGGTTCCGCGATAGCTACTGGCACGAGCGACGGTTCCGTCCGGACCACGTCGCCGTCGGCTGTCTTGGCGGTCGCGTTGAACGCGACGGCGTGCGTGCTCTCGACCGCGTCCTCCGAGACGGTGAGTTCGAAGCCAAGCGTCGCGGTCTCGCCAGGGTTAAGCGCGCTGACGAACGCGCCCGGAGACTCGCTGGTGAACGGCGGGGCCGTCACGAGGGTGACCCGCACGTCTTCGAGGCGCGTGTCGCCGACGTTCGTGGCGCGGACGCGGAGTCGGTTGCTCGTATCGATGCCGTAGCTAGCGTTCACCGCTTCGAACGCAAGGCGGTCGGGCTGGGGCGCGACCTCGCCCCGGACCTGGAGCGGCGCGCTCTGTCTGTCGTCGCCGCTCGGCCCTTCGTAGCGGACGGTCACGTCGAACGGACGGGGACCGGCCTCGCCCGTCGGCGCGACCGCAGCGTCGAACGCGAAGTCGGCCGACGAACCCGCATCCAGGTCGCCGACGGCGTACGTCGTCTCCGCGAACCTGACGGTCGAAGACGGAGCGGAGATGACGACCACGGCGTTGCGCGCCGGCGTGGTGCCGTTATTGACGACGGTCCCACGCACCTTCCCTTCCTCGCCGACGGCCAGCGAGACGCCGGCGTCGCGGACGGAGAAATCGGGATCGGGCACGACGGTCACACCGACATTCGCGGGCCTGGCCGATGCGTCGACGCCCCCGTCGGTCCGGTAGTCGACGGTCGCGTCAAGCGTGTAGGTCCCGCCCTCCGTGCCGGATGGCGTAGTCACGCCGACGGTGACGGTTCGCTCGGCCCCGGCCGGCCAGTCCCCGACGAACCGGGTGGTCGCGCCGCCGCCGTCGATGGTGAGCGTCCCGGCGGTCGACCGGAGGGCGAGCGTGGCATCGCTCGTTCGCGGCCCGTCGTTCCGGAGCGTGACGGCGAGTGTTCCCGATCCGCCGGCTGCCACGTCGCTGTTCACGTCGGTGACGACGAACCGGCGACCGGTCTGTGGCTCGACGCCGACGACGCCAGACTCGTCGGTCCGCCGGACGCCGCGGTCGTCGTCGAACGCCGTCGTCACCCGGAAGGGGTACGTCGCATTCGTCGCCGTGTCGGCTGCCGCGACCACGTAGGTGAGCGTCCGGCGCTGGCCGGGCTCCCACGCGCCAGCGTACTGGCTCGACGATCCAGACGACCCGACTTGGACGTCGGGGTCAAGGGAGGCGAGCGACACGGAGGTCTCGTTGGCCACCTCGCTGCCCACGTTTTCAAGGGTCACGGAGACCGTGCCGACGCTCGCTGGCCCCAGGTCCCCCTCGGTGTCGACGACGCTGAAGCGGGCCCGCTCGACGACCCGGACCGTCACGGACAACGTCTCCTCGACAGTCCGCGTCCGGGAGAAGCCCCCTCCCTCATCGATCTCCGCCGTGTGCGTGTACGTCACCCGGAGGGGGAGGCGATAGGTCCCCGGTGAGGCGTCCTCGTCGACCGAGATGGTGAATGGGACGACCTGCTCGCCGCCGTCGGCAATGCTCCCGACGCTCTGCCGGCGGGTAGTGACTGAAAGCGGCGCATCGTCGGCCCGGAGCCGGGTGCTGATGCCGGTCGCTGTGAGGACGCGCTGGTTCAACTCCGGGTTCGTCGTCGACATGGTTTCGAGTTCGCCCGCGTTCGTGATCATCACTTCGAGGGTCGCCTCCTCGCCCGCGACGATGCGATTCTCGGCGAGCGAGGCAGAGAGTTCCGGCGAACCCTCGACGAACCCGAGAGCGACGGTCGAGGCCAGCAGCGAGCAGACGATCACGACAGTGAGCAGCTTCGCTCCGGCGGCGAGTCGGCTCATGCGCCCTCCGTCAGCCGGTCCGTCTCAGTGGCAGTTCCGCCGTCGCGAGGTGTGGTATGGTTATGCATTGGTGTCGAGGAATCGAAGTCGGTGGCATCGGTCACACTATCAGATGTCCCGTCGTTCGAACAGGACGACGCTTATGCCGACACAGGCGATGGCCCCCGCGAGCAGGAACAACGCGCCGGCCATGTCGTAGGTCCCTTCGCTGAGGATGTCTACAGGGCTGTAGTACCGCGTCGGGCTGACGGCCCCGAGCCACTCGAAGTCGGTATCGGTGCTCACCGTGTCCAGCAAGAACAGGCCGAACACCGCACCGATCCCGCCGCGCTGAGCGATGTCGGCACGGTTCAGACGGACCGACAGCAGCAGGCCGACACCGGCACAGGTCAATAGATATGGGACCGAGAGCAGGTGGAGCGCGAACAGCGACACCGGGTCGATCGTCTCGTCGATAGCAAGGAGGCCAGCGTAAACCACGAACGGTGTCACCAAGTTGACGCCGAGGATGGGGACCAGCAGCGAGAGGTACTTCTCGACCGCGACCCGTGAGCGTGATATCGGCGTCGCGAGTAACATGTCCAGTTTCCCTTTCTCGATGTCCGCCGCCACGAGCGCGCCCCCGCTGTACGCGATGTACAGGCCGAGCAGCAGGAGCCAGAGGAACTGGTACATCTCGACTGAGAGAAACCCTTCGACAGTGGAGAAGCTCGCCGACCCGACAAACCCCTCCTGGAACGCCGGTGGGAGATTCTCGACGTACTCCTCAAAGTCGACACTCGATTCTGCAATCGACGGATACAGGAAGATGATCAACAACGCGTAAACCGCGAGCAAGACGGTGAGGACGGCCGTTCCTCGCACCCGTCGGCGGCCCTCGTAGCGGGTCACTTCGAACATCAGCCCTCTCCATAGAAGTGCATAAACACGTCCTCCAGGGGGGGTTCCTCGACTTCGAGATCGACGATGTCATAGTCTGCAAGCAGAGACACGAGGGCGTTGTAATCGCCAGTGAACATGAACTGGACGCCGTCGTCGAACGTCTCTCGATCGACGATGCCGTCTCCATTGAGACTGGCGAGGTCGACGTTTGACCGCGTGTGGACCCGGACGCGCTTCCCGCCGCGTCGGAGCAGTGTATCAATCTCTTCGAGCGTCACGAGCTTCCCCTCACGGATAATTCCCACTCGGTCACAGACTCGTCGGACCTCCCCGAGGACGTGCGACGAGAAGAACACCGTCTTGCTTTTCGCTCGTTCTCCTCTAATGAACTCGTTGAACGCCTCCTGTTTCAGTGGGTCCAGCCCCGAAGTCGGTTCGTCCATAATGACTAGGTCCGGATCGTGCATGAACGCCTGAACGATACCGACCATCTGTTTGTTGCCACGGGAGTACTTCCGGATCTTCCGGTCGAGCGGCGGATCGAACAGCTCCAACAGCTCCTCGCGGCGCTCGTCGCTCTTCAGCGACGCCTGGTAGTCAAGGTACTCGCGGCCCGTGACCTGCTCGTCAAGAGCTGGATCGCCTGGGAGATACCCGATGTCGGCCTTTGCCTTGAGGAGTTCATCCTCGTCACGAATGTCACGGCCGAGCACCGTCGCGGTTCCCTCGGTCGGCGACTGGAAGCCAAGCAGATTGCGGATTGTCGTCGTCTTCCCCGCGCCGTTCGGCCCGAGGTAGCCGAAAATCTCGCCCTCTTGAACAGTGAACGTCAGGTCGTCGTTGGCCCGAACATCACCGTACTGCTTGCTCAGCCCCGAAACCTCAATCGCCGCCATGGCCGGATATGACGGCAAGAGAATATAACATTTTGTATGCTTTTTGCGGTCGTGTTTAGTTTGGGGCATTGTGCCAGCAAGCGAAACTCTGGAGCCAATTTTCGGCTGTTTCCGGCTTGACGTGGCTGAAGCAGTTCGAAAACGACGAGCTTCGACGTTTCAGCTCTCAAAAAGCCTGTTCGGTAGCGTTTCGATTTCCGTGGCGTTGTGTCTGAAATCGAAGTCCAACTTGTTGAGAGGTAGTTTGGTGGTATTGAGCGCCATCAATGAGAAAGACGGCAGTTTCGACATAGTGTTGTTGCCGAAGTTCTCGCAGGAAAATTTCTGTGAAGGTGGTCGTAGTCGTCGCAAATAGCCGGTCGTGAAGCGGTTCGTTCGACTTCGGATACCGGTAGTGTACAGCCAGAATTGCTGATCGTTAATGCGAACCACTGTTTCATCGAGCACAATCTTATTCGGTGACTTACCTGAGTCTGGCTGTAGATCAGCTTTCTGCACTCAATCGGAGAGGGCTTCGACTGCGCTGAACACCCAGTATATGAAGTGATTTGACCGTATTCGACAACTATTCCGAAATCACGACGTTAACAGGAACATAAATTAACACGGCTTAATTGTCTCTCTGGATAGTCTTTCAAGCTCTGTTTTGGTTACGAGATAGCGGGCATAGTGCTCAGCGTGATAAACTGATTTGCCCTTTGCACATGAATATGGCCGTCTAACTCGTTGCCTCTTTGAGCCCGGACTGGACATCCTCCAAGTCGACGTGGGCAGGAACAAATCGAGCCCATCGCTCACCTGCGTAATGTAATCGTGTGGGTCCGCGCCGTCAAGCAGGACATCAGCGGCGTGGTTGGTGTTCCAGCGCTCGCCCTGGTATGCATCGTCGTGACCGAGGATGAGCGTCATGTGGCCATTGTTATCAAGGTCAACCAGTAATCGCGCTCGTTCCGATGTGCAGGTTCGCGGCCAAGATTGATTGCGGTCGTAGTCTTCCCGAGGCTGCCCTTGAGGACGCTGACACTGACTACGCGAGAGGTTGACTCACCACCCATAACAGGCTAAGCTACCTTAGGTGACTTAGCTGTTGTTACTTAGTCACCTAAGGTAGATCAAGTAGGTTGGGTGGCTGGTGTGGGAACGCAAGCTGGAGTGGACGAGGTGCCTATTACAGTGGCAACAGCGCGAAAGCTTCCCCCATTAGGGGAAGGAAGTGCGTCAACTTCACAAGACGCCCCACCGGGTTAGGGGTGAGTAGCTGACACTAACCGATAGTGGTCCTATATCGACACCCGGTACTTGATTTCTTATAATATATATTACAGGAACAGCAGTGTAGCAGAGAACCGTTATTCGATAGAAAGACTAGTTTAGCGGGGCCTGTGTTTCCGGAGCATCACTACGAGATTAGCTACAAGAGTGTGATGACACCGCGAACCAATATTTAATGGCCAAGAATTCTTGATCACGAAAGCCAAGATTTTGACCCAACCCCTCAGGTAAGTGAAGTTGCTGTCTCTCAATTGTAGATGGGGCTATGGAACATACAGGCCAACCCCCTCTCCCGGAACGCGAACATGGGGTCGAGCCGCCGACACACTGGGTTGGTCGGACGGTGGGTCGGCTACCTATGGCGGATACTCCCCTGTCCTCTCCTCGGCACATCGTCGGACAGAAGAGTTCCCGGCCACGCGCGGGACCGTCGGCACTGTGCCGGTCGAGCGTGGGGACCGCGTAGCAGTGGCGGACACTCCCGCGCTCGCGCGTAGTCCGAGTCGATCTTGTTGATGCAGTTGTCTTGACAGATGCAGAACCGGTACGCGGTGTACTCGGACCAGTCGATAGAACCGGGAAGCTCCGGCTTGTGTTCCTGCGGCAGGTTCTCACGACCGGAGCCGCGTGTCGACGGACTCGAAACTGATTGCGCCGCCTCTCGGTGCTCCGAGTCGGTCACCGGAACCACCTCGTGGTAACAGCCTGAGCCGTAGTAAACGCCAGACTACGGCAGGGTCCGCAAGGTTTCCTTACGAGTTGACAGAGAGTTCCTTCAGCGGCATCTTTCAATTCCGACGAGATCGTCAATCTACAATGCTGTAGCTCCGGTTCTGGTAAAGCAAGGAACGGGAAGAACTCGGTATGGGCCAACGATTGTTGGATAACGCCAACGACTTTTGATTAGCCAACTCTCGATTCGCTTTCTGACCGTCGCTCGCTGTTCGGCCATCCGCCTGAAACAACAACTCAGTAGACGTGCGTAGTTAGCACTACGAATTCTATCAGTAGCGGCTGAAATTGTGTTAGGGTTGCTGAATGCAAAGAGCGTATCAGTAGTTGAGACTGACTCTCTCAATGCATATGGCGTGAGCAGGTCAGAGAGATCCCAAAGGGATTAGGACGGATCAACTGTTCCGTAAGTGTGCCTACTCACAATGGGAGTGTTTAGTTTGTAGCATTATGCCAGCAAGCGAAACTCTGCAACCAGTTTTCGGCCGTTTTCGGGTTGACGTGACTGAAGCAGTTTGAAAACGACGAGGTTTGACGCTTCAGTTCTCGAAAACTCCGTTCGACAGCATTCCGATTTCCGTGGTGACATATCTGAAATCCGAGTCCAGTTCGTTGCAGTGCAGTTTGGAGGTGTTGAGCGCTATCGACGAGAAATACAGCAGTTTCGACATCGTGTTTTTGCCGAAGTTCGCGCAGGAAAGTTTCCGTGAGGATGGTCGTAGTCGTCGCAAACAGCCGGACGTGAAGCAGTTCGTTCGACTGCGGACCGGCGGCGTACAGCCAGAATTGCTGATTGTTGATGGGAATCACTGTTTCGCCGAGCGCAATCTGATTCGGAGATTTCCCAGATTCGGGCTGTAGATCGGCTTTCTGAACCCAATCGTGGACGGCTTTACCACTGCGTTGGACACCCAGCAAGAATAGTAATTCGACTGTATTCGACAACCTTCGACTTCGACGCGGACCCGATCATCCGACAGCCCATCGAGTGGGAAGAGTGAGCGGCGACCCGTAGCGCTCAACAACAACCTTGCCCGGAGGGAAGATTGTACCACCCCGCCACGTCAACCCACTAATATCCCAGAATTCGATCGGATCAGTCTCTATTCGGTAAAAAGAGCTCGACAGGTCGACGTCATCAACGAATCGTGTACCTGTCCCGACTGGCAGCAGCGTTCACCCGAAGGCGGCTGTAAGCACCTGCGTCGCGTCGATTACGGGATCAAACGGGGCCGCCTTCCCTTCCCGTAGTCGTGGCCGGACTATTCCACTGGACGGACTGTGTCGCCATCCCGACGGACCCGGTCGAACGTTGAGAGATACGCGAGCCGGTCCCGAACCTCCTCGGCATCCAGCTTCAGTTTCGGGGCCAGTTCGTCAACGGTCATCGGTTCATCGAGTGCCTGGAGGACTTCGAGCCCCCGGTAGTACCTATTCGTGAGCTCTTGGATGCGGGCCTCAATCGGCGTGGTCACCCCGTACCGCTCATCGAGTTCGACCAAGGCCTCGTTCGCAAACGTGGCGAACTGATCGTCCACCAGGCGTTCGATCTGGGCTTCGAGTTCTTCTCGGACGACGTCGTAATCGAGGCCGGCCTGCACGAGCATATTCATGTCCTCGATGTCGTCGTCGCGGCCTGCGATCGCCTTGAACAGGAAGATATCCTCGTTGCTGACCAGCCGGACTGTCAGTCGATCCGTTTTGAGGAACGGCTCGCTACGCTCTTGCATGCCGTCGGTGAGGACGAGCTTGTTCGCGACCTGCTGGTTGAAGATGTCGAGGCGACACCCATCGTCGTTTTCGACGCAGCTCGTCGCCCCCAGTGCCCGATAATCTGGATCCAGCGATTGAACCTCTGCATACCCGAGGTCCATCAGGACGGCCCACAGCTGGCCGTACGCGTCGCCATCTGGAACGACCAAGTCGATATCTTTCGTCGCCCCCTTGAGGCCGCGCAGCGACATCGCGCCACCACCGATCAGGTAGACCGTGAGCGGGGCTGAGAGGCCATCAGCGATTCGCTGGAATTTGCGCTCGATGTACTCACGTCCAAAGGTTGGTCTCATTGTGGTAGTGTCACCTCGTAGTCAGCCGCCAGCTCTTGGAACTCGCCCCACTCCGGGAGCCGGGAATCGTCGACCTCGCCGTGTGTCTCGAGGTAGCGGAGCAAGGCGTCGATATCGTCTTCGAGGCCATACTTCGCCGCCTGCTCTCGGAGGTCATCCTCGTCGACGTCGACGTGGCTGAGGAGAAGGAGACAGTACGAGCGGTGGCGGCTACCGTCATCGATTAACAGCGTATGACAACACAGCTCCGTCGGCGAGACTGCGTCGAGCTCCTCCGAGTAGACATAGTATCGATGGCCGGTGAGCAGGAACTGGAGGTCGAAGGCCGCAAATCGAGCGAGGCCGGTTTCGTGGAACCTCTCCGCGTCGATCTCCGTCTCAGCCTGGGCGAGGAATTCGTCGTAGTCCTCCCAGAGAATCGTGCCCTTCGGGGCGACGGATTCGAGGCGTTGGCGGTGCAGATGGTGTGCGAGTTCTTGAGCGAACTCGTGAAGGCGGTCGAAGTCGGCGTTGAAGTCATAGCTGCCGTTGTCCGTGCTGACGAGACCGCGGTCGCGAAGCTGCTTGAGGACGCGGTTGACCGTGTTGCGGTAGTTGTCGCTTCGGTCAGCGATCTCGGAGACGGTTCGCGGCTGGTCGAGGTGGTACAGCACCTCGAGTGCCTTCCCGGTCAGCAGCTCGGGGAACTCGATGTGGGAGTGTTGACGGACGAGGTTCCGATAGAGTTCGACGGCGCGAGCATCCGACGGGACGACTCGTTTTCGCCGACCGTCTCGTTCCGTGTAGACGATCCCCTTCTCGACGAGGTTGCCGACGGCACGGGAGAGGTAGCTTTCGCTGTGGTCGAGCTTCGTCGCGAGATCGGAGATTGTGTCGCCGCGGTCAACCGTAGCGAGGACCTCGAGTTCGATGCGCCGGAGCACAGTGTAACACAGTACGAAACTAATATATAAAGAAGTTTCGAGTAGTGTTACAGCCAGCAGGCGCGAGAACCGTCTCCACCGGCTCGCTCTTATGTAGAACTGTGGAAAGACCGTATAGTTACACTGAAACAGCCATAATCTAGGAGTATGTCTTCTGCTCAGCCGGCGTTCGGCGCGATGTTTCGAGAGCTGATTGAGCTGGGCATCGTCGAGATCGACGCTGAGCCGCTCGATGCGGGCATCGAGCGGCGACTCAAGGAATTCTGGGAGAATACGTCCTGTCCACGGTGCGGACACAACTCCGTTCGAACGTGGCCACATCTCGACCGCGTTCACTGCCGTGACTGTAACTTCAAGCCGGTCTACACCTACGGAACGCCGTTTCACGAGAAGCACCTCTCCTGCGGCGAGGTGCTTCTCGCATTCACGCTCTACGCGGACACGTTGCTCAGTATCAACCAGATCGCGCCATTGCTCGGTCGGGCCTACAAAACCGTTCACACGGCGATTCGAGAGGTGGAAGCCGCGGTTCAGCGCGGCTTCCCCGTTGTCTGGGGGCTCCTCGACCAGACCATCGATGGACCGACACAAGTCGACGAATCTGGCAAGGTCTGCTCGGGCTACAAAGGGCAAGAGCCGCCGCGGAACAGCCGTTCTCGCGGCGGCTCATCCCAGACAGGCCGATCACGCTGGCGAGGCCGCCACGGTGATCAGTTGACGCTCGTCGCGGCATGCCGCGACTCGCTTCGCGTGATTCGCGGCCAGCTCGGCATCGACTACAGTGGCGATCTTGAACCAGTGATTCAGGAGGCTGGAGACCTCTCCCAGCCGCTGGGAGAGGTCTGGACCGACGGACTCCAAGCGTACCGAGAAATGGAGCGTGACCACCGAACAGTCGTCCACAAAGAGCAGTACGTATCGCCCGACGGCGTCCACATTAACCAAGCAGAGTGCCTGTTTTCGCTCGTCCAGCCGTGGCTGCGGAAGTTCCGCGGCCTGTCCAAGCAGGGCTTGGAACAGGCCGCTCACACCTTCGGTATCGTTCGTTCACTCAACCTAGCTGGTGAATCCACCGAGTCAATCATTGACTGTGTCGTTATCGGGGCTTTCCACAGTTTTACATAAGAGTGCCGAAGAATGAGGTAGCACCATCCGTTTTTACGAATGTATGCCAGTCGAACTTGACGCTGATATGGAAACGGTCGCTGAAGAATCGCCGTTGGTCAACGCCGTCACGAACGATGTCACCGTCAACGACGTGGCACAGACCATCCTTCACTGGGGCGGTCTGCCAGTGATGTCCGACGACGAGCGAGAAGTTGGGGACATGGTTGCTGGTGCTCAGGCCTGCCTGCTGAACATGGGCACTGTCAGCGAGACAGGCGAGGCGACAATGCTTGAAGCCGGCGAGTCTGCCAACGACCACAGTGTCCCGGTCGTCGTTGATCCCGTCGGTGTCGGTGCGACGCCGACACGGAACCGAGTCGCCGAGCGTCTCGTCACAGAACTCGATGTCGCGATAGTCAAGGGAAACTACGGCGAGATCACAGCCTTAGTCGGCGACGAAGCCGAAGTTAGAGGCGTCGAGTCCATTGGCGAGTACTCCAATATCGCGACGACGGCCGTCGCCGCTGCGCAAACGTTCAACACTGTTGTCGTCGCCTCCGGCGAGACAGACATCGTTGCGACTGAGGACGTCGCCTACCAAGTCAGCGCCGGCCACTCCAAGATGGGAACTATCGTCGGCACAGGGTGTATGCTCGGAGCGACAGTCGCAGCGTTTGCAGGGGCTATCGACGACACCGCACACGCCGCACTGGCCGGAACCGCCGCCTTCAGTTTGGCTGGGGAAGCCGCCGCAAACGGTGACTTCGGTAAGGTCCACGGACCAGCGAGTTTCAACGTCTCATTCAAAGACGCCATCGCTGGTCTCGCCGGCGTCGACACTGCCGACGCTAGGAGCCGAATCAAGGAAGTACTCTCGACTACTGAGGCATGAGCCTCGGTTCGCTTGTCACTCCTGGATCCGTTGGTATCAGCCCGTCGTAAGCGGCCCAAGTGAATGGACAAGGTTGCCCGCAAGTTCACCGTCTGGGACCCAGATGTGGGCTTGGAGAAAGGCAACCTCTACCGGACTTTCGGCAAAGAGCGAACTTAGGACCCGCTCGGCGAGATTCAGATCCAGATTAGCGATGCCGACCACGCCGACTCACTCTGTGAAGGCGAGTAGGTAGGATTAACAATAGTTGAGATTGGCGCTCTCAATGCATACGCCTCAAGCCTCGTCTGCTCAGTACATCAGAGTCGGTCGAGCGGCTTGTGGAAATATAGGATTTCAACAGAGATACTATTGTTACTTATCGGCTCTTTCGTTGGAGAAGTTACGATCTATACCGATCCCAATGGTTACTCCTGAAATCAGTATCCCTGCGAAAAGAAGCATATCACTTGGCTTGAAATCGGAAACAACGAATGCGGAGTTATAATTAATCTTTATATTGCCGAGAACTACACCGTGCCGGGTGCATTCATAGAAGATATCCCTTCCGCTACATGTCTTCCCAATAACAAATGGTTCAGCGTTCCCGTCGGCAAGGCAATTGGATTATATACACCATCTTTGTCCTGTTCATCCGCGGCTTACCAGGGTGGGAAGCCTTGCTCGCGGGTTCCCCCTCCGCTGAGTGGGTTCCGTCAATAACACTAGCTTTTCTCTGGGGTGCATTCGGTGTTTTTGGACTCTATGGCGCAACGTTTGCCCCCTCCACAGACTCGCTGAAGCAGCGTGCCAACCACCAATGGGGCATGTTAGTAGTACTTATAACCATCTTTGTCGCCGGGCTATTCTTTCTTACCCAGGCTTATCGATTCGTCACTGTCGGCGTAAATGTCATTTGTACATCCATATTGCTCCTACTTTTGTTGTACGCCAATAAATAGAAAATTCGCGATAAGAAACAAGCACAGGCGTAACGAGTGTTATTTTCCACAATATAGATGTAGGAAAATAGGGTGTTATAAAAGAGGTCTCACACCGTGGGGGCTGGCATGTCTAGTTGAGCGACTTTGAGTGGCTACGCTGCCGGAAGTCGTCAAAATTCGCGTGTATAGTTGGTGGTTCAACATGATTGAGCGTTTGGAGAGCAATCTGAGTCAGTTTCCGTTCACTGGATCGTCCAAATACATACATTACAGCCCCGCTACACCCGCTGTAGTCTCAACTTCCCCCGGCGTGCAGTAGTTGAGACTGGCGCTCTCAATGCATACGGCTCAAGCCCCAACTCCTCAGTAAGCCAGAGTCGGTTAATCGGCTTGTTGATTATGTTGAATACTTCGTTCGCTAGGTAGAATCGATTCCGATCACGGTGAGTTTCTCGGGTGTCCCGTCATCGGGCGGTTGGGGTGGAGCTACGGTACAGGTGAGCCAGACCACCGAAGAAGGACTGTTAGATGAACAGCAGACCTCGATGGGTCTCTGTGCGGGTAGCAGCCGCTAAGAGGGCATTTAATTGCCCACGACCCGGTAGTTTATTTTGTCGGGCATATATGAAATCCCATGGCCAATGGAGGCGACTCCGAGTTCAGCGATGAGGAAATTAGCGGCTATATGAATGACGTGGTCATCCTGATGTCAGGCTTTCTGCTGACGGTGTTTCTCACATTCCTCCTCGTTGAGTTGGTGATCGGGCCAATTCTGGCCTCCATCGTCCCTGCGTTTTCAGGAAGTCTCATCAACTGTACCTTGACCGGCACCGAGTCCGTGTGTACCGGCGGGTTGAGTGCTCGTTGGCTGCTGGTCGTCGCCGTTGGCCCTCCGCTTACTATCCTTTGGCTGAATAATTATCAGGGCAGGGTTCGGCCTTACTTGGCTGCCCGCGGAATTGTGCCCGAGAAGACTCAGTAAGCTGGCTGTACTGAGCAGCGCGAGAGTGATGAGACCGTATGTTGCGAACAGTAGTTGAGACTGGTTGTCTCAATGCATACGGGGGAGATATTCTGCTCCTACGGACGTCGACGCGGAAACCGGCCGTATCAAGGAACTGATTGCCAACCGAAACTATGCATCACAGCCCCCGCTAAACCCGCTGTAGTCTCAACTACGCATCCCGCGGTTTTAGTATAGCATTATGCAGTTTACCAAGTCCAGAATGTACAGTTCTCAGGTCGTTTAGTCCCTGAAACGGCGATATTCGGTTTTGTAGGTTGGGTTTGTATTACGACAGTAAGCACCACCAGTTTTACCCGCACCGTCGCTGTATGGGAAGCATGAATCGGCTTCCGCCTGAGTACGACGCTACTCCCGGGGATGATGCCCTCGAAGCAGCCATCGAAAAGCGACTGGTCGATATCGACTCCGGACGCTACCGAACGAACGTCGCGAGCGTGCTGCGGAAGTTCGCAGCGTGGAGTCGAGCCCAGCATGGCGTCACTGACCCCAAGGACATTGACGATGATCTCTGCCGGCAGTACGCTCGTGATCTAGCCCGAGCCGACGATCGGGACGATATCTCGCCGGAAACAGCACGGCGGTACTTCGCCTACGTCCGCTCGTTTCTCACCTGGGCCGTCTATGAGGGCCTGATACCGACGAATCCGGCCAAGACCAACCACGCCGAAGGTCCGCTTCCGACCGACGAGACAGAAACTGACCAACAGTACTGGACTGCACGGGACCGTGAAGCCATCTGTGCCACTGCGACCGCTCGTGTCGACGACGCCGGTGAAAGCGACGGTGTCGACCGCACGGCGGCCTACCGCGACCAGGCACTCGTCTTCTTGCTCGCCTACTCTGGAGCCCGTAGCGCTGAACTCGTGGCCGTCTCCGATGACGAGGAACGGAACGGTCTACGGTGGCGTCACGTCAATCTTGATGCTGGCACGATGCAGGTGTTCGGCAAGAACCGGACTCGTGAGTCTGCACCCATCCTTGACGATGCACTTCGCCCACTCCGGCGCTGGAAGCAACTCCGAGAGCCTGACGAGAACGAGGCCGTGTTCCCCAGACTCGACAACGCGGCGAAAGCACTGGACCCAACGCCGTCGATCACAACCCAGTCAGCCCGAAACATCCTCGCCGACCTCTGTGAGTGGTCTGAGTATGACTTCGAGGAACCGCTGAAACCACACGGCGCTCGCCGTGGCCTCGGGCGAGAAATCTATCGCGAGAATCCACAGCTGGCTCAAGACATACTGCGGCACAAGTCCATCGAGACAACACACGAGGGCTATGCACAGGAGGCCGCGAAACGGACACGCGACGAAGCAAACGACATCATCTCCGGCGAGTAGACTAGCCAACTCAGATATCTAAAATCCCCATGCTGTTAGTAGCACAATCAGGAGGATGTGCAGGACGAACATCATGACTACTCCGGCGCAACGACGCCTCCGCACATGGGACACTCTGCCCAGATACCCTCTGTACCGTCGTCTCGCTCGTATTCAACCAAAACCCACGGACTTGTGATCCATTCGTCGCAGTTAGGGCAGCGGCCGAGACGTTGTGTGTGATCAGGCATGGAACCAAGATATAGTACTGTTTTGTACTGGCAGAACGGTCCATAATCGATACAGGGAATATAGTCAGCACAACAATTTGATTTCTTTCAGCGACCCGCCGCTCACTCACTTGCTCAGTGATATTCATCAATGTACCGTGCAATAGGTTTCGTACTCCGCCTATCGAGACTGTTACACCAGTGCATACAGGATATATGTGTCTCGCCCGACGAAATCAGCCGAAGAGAGTTTAATCAGCCGCCTGGCCACCGTCAACTGGTATCGTGACGCCAGTCACGAAGGAGGCATCCTCAGAGCAGAGGAACGCCACTACACTGGCCATTTCGGCCGGATCAGCGTTGCGACCCATCGGTACGTCCGACATGGCACTCGTATCGAACGGTAACTCACGAGGGTCCGATCCGCCTGCCATTGTCTCCTGGATATTCGTCTCCGTTGGCCCAGGTGCAATCGCATTGACACGGACGTCTCGGTTGGCATATTCGATGGCGGCCGTCTTCGTGAGACCCACGACGCCGTGTTTACTGGCGACGTAGTTGCCGAGTCCACCCATCCCGACGAGTCCTGCTTCGGAGGCTGTATTCACGATAACTCCTCCGCCCTGCTCTTCCATCACGGGCAACTGAGCTTTCATCCCCGCCCAGACCCCCTTTAGATTGATACCTATGAGCTGTTCCCAGTCGTCTTCATCGATATCAGTAATATCCTGAAAGCCGGTGAGGATACCAGCGTTATTGTGGGCGATGTCGAGACTTCCGTACGTATCGATAGCGACCTCAACTACCCGCTGGACCGCTTCAGGGTCAGCAACGTTGGCTGATACGAAAGTGGCAGACCCACCGTCGGCCTCGATGGATGCAACCACGTCCTCTCCTCGATCGTCATCGATATCAGAGACCACGACGTTCGCACCCTCGCTGGCGAGGCGCTCAGTTGTTGCACGTCCAATTCCTGATCCGGCTCCCGTTACGAGCGCTGTCTTGTCGGTAAATCGGTTCATAAGTGAACCTCCGCCAGGTATAAACAATCAATATAGGTATGTTCTGACCTGCTGGTTCTGTTGAATTTGGACGCTTACCGAATAGTTGTTTCAGGCGAACGACTCATTCACTGGAAAGACCCCATCACGGCCTGAAGCCCCAGTGTCGACGTGCTTGGGTCGATCTCAGGGAAAGTGGGGTCTACTCGACGACGATGGCGCCTTTCATTCCGACTCCTTCGTGGGGAACACAAACGTATAGGACCATCTCGGGTCCCTCGAAGGTCTGTGTGTACGTTTCGCCAGCCGACGACTTCTGCTCGCTCTCAAAGTCGGCACCGTGCCGTGCCTCGACGTTGTGCACGCCACCCTGACCGGTCCACTCCCATGTGACCGTCGTGCCGGTGTCGATACGGATTGCTGCTGGGTTGAAGCCGTAATACGCTCCGTTTGCCTCGACACCGACGTCGACCGTGACGGAATCGGTGCCAGTCTCGTCGGTGATCCCGTCGTAGTTGTTCGTCTGGGAGAGAAACTCGTCGACGGACGGAGCATCGTTTGACTCGGCGTGCGTGTCGGCGGATGTTGGCTCTGGCGACGCTGTGTCGTCACTGGCTTCGTCCGTGTTACTACTCGTCGAGCTATCGCCCCTACAACCGGCAATAGTACCAGCAACTGTGATCCCCGCGGTCCGAAGCAGTGTTCGTCGGTTGTATGGACCTGTCATTGTCAACAGTGTGCACAAACGAGAGTACCCAAATATAGGTTATGGTGAGTGAATTATACTCTGAGATGATATTGGGCCCCTGTATTAGAGTGTGAACTTGTTTTTTCGAGGTTTTTGCAGTTACGTAGCGTACTTGTCGACAAAATCTAGTTTCAGACAGTCGTATCTTCGCCCGAGTAGTGAGATCCCCGTCTGAAACTGAGGTTGCATGCCAAGGTTAGGGATACCGTCGGCAAAAAGAGCCGTAAGATCCTGTCTGTCTGGTCAACACTAGCATGAGATCGGGGGTATTAGTATCACCCCAATATATAAGTGACAGCTAATACCATAATGTGCTAGACTATGACAGGCGATGACCTTCATGATAAAATTAGACAGTCGAGCCGCCGGAAATTTATTTCCGCGATGAGTGTCGTAACGGGTGTCTCACTCGCTGGGTGTAGCTTGAGCGATGACGGTAACGACGGCACGCCCACGGAGGCATCGGTATCAAGCCAGACCACGGACGACACCGATGATGAACCCTCCGAGCCGCCTGAACCAGATGATCGGATCACGTCCGCGCGACGAATCGGTCCCCGCGATGTGAGTGACTTCGGGTTCGAAGATTTGTGGGCATACCGGAAGCGCCAGGCTGTCGAGGCGCTCGTCTCCGACCCACGGGTCAACGACGTTGCCAGCGACTGGGTCGCGTCCTTCGAGGCGTACGATCCCTTGACTAACCGGCTAGATGCCGTTAGCGTGCAAGGAACCACGGGGATGACCGTCGACGGGGGTCCCGACGACACGCCATTTGAGGTAACTGCAAAGAACCGCCAGGTTGCCTACGGACTCGTCCATCGGGTAACCGACGAGCTTGTCGCGCTGAAAATTAACGAACCGACCGATGTGACCTGGACCAGAGGCGACTGGGACGAGACCCAGCGGTCACGCCACGAGAAGATGCTGGAGAAAGAGGAAATCTGGCAACATCTCGAAGGGAAAGAGTGGTACCCGATGGTCAAGGCCGCCGAAATAATCACCAGCTACGGCGACTACGCCCACGGTGAAGTCTCCAACCTTGCGTACTTCGTGATGGACGAGGGTGAGCTCAAGGTTGTCAGCGGCTTCATGGACGTAACCGGCGAGGAAGCCGAGCTGCTTGACGTTCACATAGTCAACGACTTCGCTGAGCACCCGGCATACAGGATAGCCCAGAACACCGGGACCGTAGGCGAATCTGTGTTGGGCGAAGTTCCGGAACCGCCGATGATGCAACGGCCACAGATTACGGCTCCCAACGGTTACCACCGCATCGAAGAGCCGCCGAACGAGTTCGAACAGAACAGCTGGTCTATCAACTGGAGCGGACCTCGGACGGTCGGTGCGGAGGTGAGCGCGGACTTTAACGGCAAGCCGGTCTTCTCGTTGACCGCGCCGTTCAGTACCTCAACCTGTTATGACATGCCCAAGCGCAACGGTCGAAATACCCGTGAGTGGATGTTCCCGGACAATGAACCGACCATCAGCGGTGAACTCCTCTACTGGGACATCCACAGCCTCAGCCTTGGCGGCCCCGGAATCCTCGGAAAGACCGAGTATCCCTCGACGCAGAGCCGTCCGGGTGGATTCAACATTCGCACCCACTATCACACTGGAGCCGTCCAAAACGCTCGTGACTTCCACTCCGGCCACCGCTTCGCACCATACAACTACTACATCAACTACCAGTTCTACGAGGACGGCGTCTTCATGCCGGTGTTCCAACGGCATGGCCCTGGCTACGTCAACGAGTTCTACGAGTACCGCGAGCGCGAAAACGACGGCCCGGCGCAGTACTATCTAGAAAACTGGTTGACCAAACCGACGCCCGGGACCACAGACGGTGTCGAAACGAAACTCTTCGACGGCAATGAGTGGCAGATCCCCGAAAGCGAGTTCTACCTCGACAGTAACGATGTGAGCGAAGAGCACTTACTCCGGTTTACGAACCCAGACGGACCGGAGACTATTGACATCCCGCTGGATAACCTGAAGGAAGTCGTGGTTGTCCGGCCTAAAGAGGATGAAATCGGGGAGGCGTTGCGCGTTATCGACGACGTGCAGGCAGAACTTGGGTTCTACCACCCCGCGCAGTACGTTGACGACGAACCGATCCAGGGTGAGGAAGTCCTCTTCTGGCTTCTGATGGAGGCCCCAACTGATGAAGTTCCACACGCCTCGGGTATTACGACCTACACGCAGATGGGCGAATTCAACCTCAGCGGCTACTGATCTTCGCCTAGATCCATCGTTATCGATTTCGTCTGGGTGTACTCCCGGAGTGTCTCCATCGCACCTTCTCGGCCGATGCCGGATTGTTTGTAGCCACCGAATGGCTGGCCGGCAGGCAGACGATTGAACGTATTGACCCAGATGTTGCCGGCCTTAATGTCCGCTGCGATGCGGTGAGCAAAGGAAAGGTCATCAGTCACTACACCGGCAGCCAGGCCGTAATCGACGTTGTTCGCGCGTGCGACCATCTCGTCGTAGTCGTCCCATTCGAGCAGAACCTCGACGGGTCCGAAAATCTCCTGTGTCGCGACTGTGTTGTCGGCATCGATGTCAGCGATGACGGTCGGTTCGACGAAACACCCCTCGGCTAGGATTCCCTCTTCAGCGGTTCCGCCGCCCCGAAGAATGTCCGCATCGGAATCTCTTGCCAAGCCGATGTAATGGAGTGTCTTCTCGACTTCCGTACGGCTGACCTGTGGACCGATATCGGTGGCCGCGTTGAGCGGGTCACCCATCCGGAGCTGTCCGATGGCATCGAGAAACGCGTCAACGAACTCGTCCGCGCTGCTCTCGTGGACGAACAGCCGGGTCCCAGCACTACAGCACTCGCCACTGTTGAAGAACATCGCATCGACAGCGATCTCCGCAGCGTCGGTCGGGGCTGCATCTGGCGCGACGATGAGCGGACTCTTGCCGCCAAGTTCGAGTGTGATATCACTGATCGTGTTCGCGGCGGCTTTCATTACCCCTTGCCCCACTTCAGTCGACCCGGTGAAGGCCACCTTCGGGACCCGCTCGTGAGAGACCAGCGGCGCACCGGTCGCCGGGCCTGACCCTGTGACGACGTTGACCACGCCATCAGGTAACACATCCGCGACTTCGCGCATGTACGTCAGCAGGGAGGTAGGGGTCTGCTCAGCTGGTTTAAGCACAACCGTGTTGCCGGCGGCGAGTGCCGGCGCGAGTTTCCAGGTGGCCAGTAACAGCGGGAAGTTCCACGGCACGATCTGTCCGACGACACCGTACGGTTCTCGACGTGTCTGAACGTGTAACTCACCGTTCGGGACAGTTTTGCCTTCAATATTTCGAGCAGCGCCGGCGAAATATCGGAGATGGTCGACAGCGAGTTCAATATCCTCGCGGGCCTCTGTAATCGGCTTTCCGTTGTCTAGGACCTCGATACGTGCAAAGTCCTCTGCGCGCGCGTCGAGTCGGTCGGCCAGTGTCTGGAGTACCTGCTGTCGCTCCGCTGGCGTGGCTCCTGCCCACCGTTGTTCGTAGGCCTCCCAAGCGGCGTTGACCGCCCGGTCGACGTCCTCTTTGGTTCCCTCGTAGACCCGAACGAGCGGCTCACCCGTGGTCGGATTGATCGATTCAAACGTGTTGTCGCCGCTTCCAGTAATCCACTCGCCACCGACAAAGTGTTTGAGCGGCCCCGACGGGAGCAACGAATCAGCGAGTGCTGCGTGCCGGTCTTTGATTCGCGCCGAATCTGTCTCTGTATGTGATGCCATTCTAACCCTGCTGACACATGGGATACAGTGGTGTCCTTACACACACTCGGTAAGCAACCAGAATAAGCGTTTCACTGGTTTACCGAGACTCGGTCAGTTTCTTCCTGCTCGCCAGGGTCCTGTTCTACGTCCCCAAGATACTCCTCACCTCCCATGTCACGTAGCAAGTCGTTAAAGATGGCTGCCGCCGTTTCGAACTTGTGGACTGCCGGGAGCGCCGTCTTGTCGATTTGCGCGATGAAGTCACCGTATTCCTTGACAAAGTCGTGACGCCACGCCTCACTCTGCTCTGGTGAGGGAAATTGTGCGACGAACTGCCACTCGTGGTAGTCGTCAGCGCTGACGAAGAATATTACGTGTGGGTCGTCAAGTAACCGTTCGTAGCATCTCTCCCAATTCTCATCAAAATTCGAATAATGAAAGGCAACCTGGAAAAGATAGTATTCGAAGATGTTGTGGTTCGGGATTGCACGCATCGAGAACACATTCTCGTCGTGCATCTCATTTAGAATTTCGTTCACCCGATTGTGTGACAGTGAGATATCGAACTCTTCTTCCAAGATGTCTCGAAGTTTACTGGCAGGCTTCTCGGGATATTTAACCCTCGCCTTAAGTATAGCCACATCGCGGGGTGAAAGATCGAATTCGAAATCGTTCCCGTTGATCATTGTATTCTGTTATCTCTTTTTACGGTCCGCAATCGCAATAAATGTTCTCCACCTATGTTATAGGCGAATCTATATGATTGAATATAATACTACATTCCGTTTTTATCCCAGCATGAAGGGATTTAGCAGCGTTTTACGGCCTCTAGTGTAAACAAAAGTATCATATCTCGCCTTGGTTGTAATAGTTATACAACACACCCACTGAGGGAAAAATGTGATAGTCTCATTTCTGCGTCGTATTGATGTTGGAGTATAATGTCTTTTCAGTTAACTATTTACTATCGCATGGCAAATATTGACACTGCCCTATCATGAGTACAGCCAGTGACGATTCCACAGAGACGAATAGTAAAATCAAACAACGTCACCGGGAGGCCGCTTCAGACGCGGTCCCGGACACCCTCAACCACTACATCGGTGGTGAGTTTGTCAGTGGCGACAGCGACGACAGAATCGAGACCAAGGACCCAACGACAGGTGAAGTGCTCGGTGAGGTGCCAGCAGGAAACCCAAACGACATTGACAGCGCTGTTGAGGCGGCACAGGAGGCGTTCGACGAAGGGTGGAAGGATGCATCACCGGGTGAGCGCCAGCGAGTACTCTCGGATATGGCGCGAGCTGTCGAAGAGAACCAGGAGATGCTCGCGACGCTCGAAGTACTCGACACTGGGAAGACGATTACCGAAGCGATGGGTGACATGGGGCTTGTCATCGACCACCTCACCTATTACGCTGCCGCGGCCCGCAACGTCAATGGCGAGACGCGCCAGACGAACGACCTCTTCAATCGTGAGAAACAAGTTCTCACGGTCAAGGAACCATACGGCGTCGTCGGCGCGATCGTGCCGTGGAACTTCCCGCTGCTCATTGCGGTCTGGAAACTCGGTCCTGCCATCGCCGCCGGTAACACGGTGGTCCTCAAACCGTCCGAGGAGACGCCGCTGTCGATTCTGCAGCTGATGGAGCTTGTCGACGATACGGTTCCGGACGGTGTTATCAACGTCGTCACCGGCTACGGTGAAGATGCCGGTGAACCCCTCTCAACCCATGCGGACGTGCCCAAAATTTCTTTCACAGGGTCGACGGAAGTTGGAAAAGAGATTATCCGAAGCTCCGCAGAGGACATCAAGAAAACAACGCTCGAACTGGGTGGGAAAAGCCCCATTATCGTCTATCCGGACGCCAACCTCGAAGAGGCGGTCGAGGCAGCCATGATGGCCATCTTCTTCAACAAGGGCGAGTGCTGTGCCGCCGGCTCCCGACTGTTCGTCCACGAGGACATCGAGGAGCAATTCCTCGAGGCGTTCACTAACGCCGCAGCGGGCATGACTGTCGGTGACCCGCTACTGGAAGAGACAGACATGGGACCGAAAGTCTCTGACGAGCAGGTCGAACGAACAAACGAGTTCGTCGAAGCCGCCCGCGAAAGCGGTGCGACCATCCGAACAGGCGGCCACAAACCTGACGACGAGTCGCTCGCTGACGGTGCGTTCTATGAACCGACCATCATCGACGACATCGACCACGACCACCCATCGGTTCAGGAGGAAATCTTCGGCCCCGTCATGGAGACGTTCTCCTGGAGTGACGAAGACGACGTGGTTGCACTGGCCAACGACGTCGACTACGGACTGGCTGCCGGTGTCATTGCAAATGACATCACGAAGGCGCTCCGAACCGCGCGCCGCCTCGAAGCTGGCGTCGTTTGGGTAAACCACTACAACGACGTTTCTGCCGGCCAGCCCTTCGGCGGCTACAAGCAGTCCGGTTCCGGCCGCGAGAACGCCATGGAAGCCATCGACGAGTTTACCCAAACCAAGGCAATCAACGTCAACCTCGGTTGATTCTCTACCATGATTCAATACACGACAGAGTGAGTACGAGTAACCAATCAGACGAGTTGACCCATTCTGGGGGACCTGCGACCACGGAAACCTGACAAGTGCTTACTTGTCGACAAACGCAAAAATGTATTATTACAGGAAGTTACCCGTCTTGTTTGGGCTGAGCATCCCGAAGCTGACCACTAACCTCCTGCTCGTGCTCTTCTAAGAGCGTGTGGAACTCTGCAATCGTCTCCTCAACAGTCTCACCCTCCCCTTGATCGTTACAGTGTCTTCGTCTCGTGTCCTGGTTCCTCGTTTCAGCCGAGCCTCCCTCCGGTCGGTCTGCCATGCACGAGCTGACGAGGTCCAGACCAGCATTGAGTGTGCTTCGTGTCCAGACTCGGAGTCGGAGTTTGAGCCGGAGGCAGGATTCAACGACTCGATAGGTGGGCGGTTGAAGACCTAAGACACAAAAGATACCTACACGAGAGGACTTGCGGGAGTGCGCGTACCTTTGATACATACGGAAACACATAGTTATCTACGCGTCAACTCTTTACGCACCGATGTACACAGTCGCAGATTTACCTATCGATAACCAACTCCAGACCGTCGAATACGATCTTGAGCTTGAATCGGCGCTTCGTCGGATGTTTGAGAATAGCTACACGCAAATCGGTGTTGAGCGGGATGGCGAATTAGTTGGGATTGTCACCTACCGGTCAGTCGTCCGGACACTCCTTGCGTTCCACCAGCTAGAGGTCGGGCACAAAACACTGGACAAGATATCAGTCGGGGCAGCAGTTGAAGATGCACACACAATCAGTGAGGATGAGAACCTCCTCGGGATATTCGATGCACTCGCGGAATACACGTATATCGTGATCAGTCGAGACGATGAGTGGCGTATTCTGACTGACTACGATCTTCTAACGCGGCTAAAACAAATGCTCGAGCCGTTTTTGTTGATTGAGTCGATCGAAATGCGGTTGCGGGAGATTTTCATACGAGTGTTTGGCGATTCGCTGTCGGAGCAGTTAGCAGAGACATTTGACGATGATCATCCACTGCCAACGCCGGCGTCGGTCGAACATTGTAGCTACGCACACTATGCCCAGTTCATTTCTATTCACTGGGAGGAATTTGAATCGCTTTTCGATGATCAACAGGATGTGATTCGTGAGTTGGTGCTTGAAATCGGGGATATGCGAAATCAGCTCTTCCACTTTCGAGTCGACAATCCGGACGAGTTTGATCGAGATCTACTCCGTTTCGGCCAGTCGTACTTTTCTTCAGTGTGACTCCTGAAATCACGAGCAGGTTGTCCTGAGAACCATACAGCTTGACGACGTATAGAGTAACTGGCTGGGCTCATGTATTGAGACTGCCTGTCTCAACTACTGTTCGTGTCCGGGAGTTGAGGCTATAGCGGGTTTAAAAAGACTGTAATGCGTGTATTTGGCCGAATCGTCGACTGGCGATCACTCAAGATTAGCTCTCAACCACCCCTTCATGTTGTATCGGTGACTATATCGTCGGATTGCGAAGGTTTTCTGTAGTGTTGCCACTCAGACATCACGCTACCCCAGATCGACTCCTCTACCCGATTCTGGTTTCCTTCTTCAACAGCGTCAGCGTGTTATCTGCCGTCACCATCGGCGAGTGTTCGCACTCACCAGTCAGTTCGACCTGTACGGGTTGTCAGTGATATGAACTGTCCTGCTCAATTTTTGTCTGTCGACTCGATGGATGGGATTTTGACATAGCGAGAGAATAGTCGCTGGTGAAGACTTTCCCGTTGAGTTCGTGAGAATGAAATTGAAGCATCGGGCAACTATGGCCAACCTACGAGATGTCCGACAAGCACCTCAACGTACTGACTAACTCAGCAGCTATACATTTCCACTGCTGGGTCAGACTGGATACTGCCTTGCCGACAACTGTATGAATGGCATCGGAGTACTAGAATATATGCCCCAAACAAACAACGAGACCGGTGATGCCGGGCGCAGCCCGACTAGTTTCAAAGTCGGTCGCATCATCGAAGAGTATGACTTAGATGGGCTTGGTGAAGAACTGAAAGCTCGTTGGACGGGAGAGGAAGGTGAACGAACAAGCCTCCGTGATCTCGCAGACCTCTTCAACAAACGTCTGCTGCGTGAAATGTTGGTTAATAATGGCCAGAATCCGATCCAGAGCGAGGTTGAACGCAAGTATGAAAACATGACTGGAGACGTTAGTGCAGGTGTGAAAGCGGATGCTAGGTCGGCGTTAGAACACAGCGGCGTGGATGTGGATGAATTGCAATCCAACTTTGTTACCCACCAATCAGTCCACACATATCTCACTGAGTATCATAACGCTGAGCTTGAAAAACCAGAGGGGGCTGAAAAGGTTGAAAAAGCTCTTGAGACGATCCGGCGTCTTCAAAGTCGAACACTTGCTGTTACGGACAATACGGTCTCGCGCCTCAGTAAAACAGATCAGCTATCGACAGGAGAGTTGGAAGTTTTCGTTGATATTAGTGTGACGTGTACAGACTGTGGACAGGGATACAACATTGGAGACCTCCTTTTAGAGGGGGAGTGTGACTGTCCCAACGGAGCCGAGTGAGTAGCCAAGATATCGAAACATCCGTCATTTACTTACGACCGAGTGCCCTAATACGAGCTATGTTCTTAGCGGCTTTGTGGTGGGTCTATACTTTATAGATCTATATTAGTCTAATACGATAAGAAAAAGAATGAATTAACACAAACATACACATATCTTGAGGGGGTACCATCAAATATATCACACTTAGCGATATTCTATCCGATTCACCATGGATTTCAGCAGAGAGAGGGCCGCCGTCTCCATCTCAGTGCTGTGTTGCCGGCGACGCTACGCGTGCCTATCACCATCACTCCAGATGGACTCACAAGTCGACGTCTTGGACGTGCTCCAAGGCGTCCAGACTACTAATGACCGTGGACACGACACTCCTGTAATAAATGGATTGAATCTGTCGAGTGTCTCGGCCGAGGCATCCTCGGCAGCCCCGCCGAAATAGTCCATCGCTCCCCCGACGCTCTCTGACATCTCCGTCTGAAGATCCTGGAGCGTCTCCTGCTGTTCAATGGATCGGTTACGTTTGCCAGTAGCTCAACTGTCCCGACTGTCTCCCTCAGGGTCCATAACGTGCTTCTGGGCGTTCGATCGCGACCGTAGCCATGCGCTCGGCGTGGGTACCGAGAGTTACCGAGAGCAGTTCGGAGGACCAGTCGGCGAGGGATTTACTCATCATCGTCTCCCCAGTGACCACTCATACCGACTTTCTCGCCGTCTTCCCAGACGTAGAAGCCCTCGCCGGACTTTTTTCCGAGGTTGCCAGCGCGCACCTTCCGACGGAGCGCCTGTGGTGGCTTGAATCGCTCGCCGAGTTCCTCGCGGAGGTATTCGGCGATGTGAAGCCGAACGTCGAGGCCGACGTGGTCGCCGAGTTCGATCGGTCCCATGGGATAGCCGTATCCCTTCCGCATGGCGGCGTCGATGTCCGCTGGACTGGCGACGCCCTGTTCAACCATGCGAATCGCTTCCAGTCCGAGCGCGAGGCCAAGCCGCGAGGTCGCGAAGCCGGCGCTGTCCCGAACGACGACGGCTTCTTTCTCGATCCCTTCGACGTATTCGATCGCACGCGCCTCCGTCTCGTCGCTGGTCTGCTCGGCGACGACGATCTCTACTAGGTCCATGATATGCGGTGGGTTAAAGAAGTGAAGGCCGACGGTCCGGTCTGGGTGCTCCAGCACGGACGCCATCTCCGTGACCGAGAGCGAGGAGGTGTTGGAGGCAATGAGAGCGTCGTCCGGCGCCGAGGCTTCGACGTCCTGGAAAATGTTCTGTTTGAGATCCATGTCCTCCGGAACGGCCTCGACAACGAGGTCGGCGTCCGAGACGGCGTCGCCGAGCTCCGTCGTTCCGGAAATACGATCGAGCGTGGCCTCCATTTCTGCTTCGGTCACCTTGTCGCGCTCGATGCCCTCAGCGAGGTTTTGACGGATACCGTCGATACCCTCGGCCACGAGATCATCTTCAATGTCGCGGAGGACGACATCGTGTCCAGCCATCGCTGAGACTTGTGCGATTCCGTGACCCATACTACCGGCTCCGAGTACTGCGACCTGCATACTGTCGTACTCAGAGAGTGCGGTCAAAAGCGTTTCTTACTGGTAGTGTGACACAGTGCGCCAAAGAGAAAGCGGCAAACCCCGTTTCGCTACGTGTCCGAAGGCGAGACGTGTATCTGGTGGGTGCCGCCCAGACGGACTCCGGACCGAACTATTAATGTCATTGCTTCTAACCTGTATGGTATGCTCGACTATGTTGACCTAGAGAGCGAACTGTCGGAAGAAGAACGGATGGTACGCGACACCGCCCGCGAGTTCGTCGCCGAGAAGATCAAACCTGACGTCGGCCAACACTGGATCGACGGCACATTTCCGATGGATCTCATCCCCGAGATGGGGGAGATGGGCTTTTACGCGCCGAACCTGGACGGCTACGGCCTGCCGAATCTGAGTGAGACAGCCTACGGGCTGCTCATGCAGGAACTCGAAGCCGGTGATTCGGGCCTACGCTCGATGGCCTCCGTCCAAGGTGCGCTCGTGATGTATCCCATCCACGCGTTCGGATCGGAAGAACAGAAAGACAAGTGGCTTCCTGAACTCGGAACCGGCGAAGCCGTGGGCTGTTTCGGCCTGACCGAGCCCGAGCACGGCTCGAACGCCTCGGCCATGGAAACACACGCCGAGAAGGACGGCGACGAGTACGTGCTCAATGGGGCAAAGACCTGGATCACCAACTCCCCGATCAGTGACGTGGCCGTCGTCTGGGCGAAAGACCGCTCGATAGACGGAACCCCGGTCCGGGGCTTCCTCGTCGAAACGGAGCGTGACGGCGTCACCACGAACAAAATCGACGAGAAGCTCTCCTTGCGTGCGTCGATTACCGGTGAGATCAGCCTGCAGCACGCCCGCGTCCCCGAGGAAAACGTCCTCCCGGGCGTCGAGGGGATGAAGGGCCCGCTGTCCTGCCTCACCCAGGCCCGCTACGGCATTGCTTGGGGCGCTGTCGGGGCTGCGATGGACTGTTTCGAGACGGCCCTCGAGTACGCGACCGATCGTGAACAGTTCGGCAAACCCATCGGCGGCTTCCAACTTCAGCAGGACAAACTCGCCGAGATGGCCACGCAGATCACGAACGCACAGTTGCTCGCTCATCGGCTGGCCGACCTCAAAGAGCGCGGTGACCTCCGGCCAGAACAGGTGTCGATGGCCAAGCGCAACAACGTCCGGATGGCCCGAGAACAGTCCCGCATCGCCCGTGAGATGCTGGGCGGCAACGGGATCACGGCGGACTACTCGCCGATGCGGCACGTCACTAATCTGGAGACAGTGTACACCTACGAGGGCACCCACGACATCCACTCGCTCATTCTCGGCCACGACCTCACCGGTATCCCCGCATTCGAATAGATGACTGCAGACTCTCACCCAGTTGTCGTCGCTGCCCGGCGAACCCCACAGGGCAAGCGCGACGGCATGTTCGCCGACGTTCGGAGTGAAGACCTCTCAGTCCCACTCGTCAACGAGTTGTTGGCCGAAACAGACCTCACAGGTGAGGACGTCGACGACTTGCAGTGGGGCTGTGCGAAGCAGGTAAAAGAGCAAGGCAACAACCTCGCACGCATTATCGCCCTCCTCTCGGACCTGGGCGAGCGGGTGCCCGCGACGACGGTCGATCGGCTCTGTGGCTCGTCGGCCCAGACCATCGCGGCTGCCTCGGACGCCATTCGTGCCGGCCAGCGCGAGTGCATCATCGCCGGCGGCGTCGAGAACATGTCGCGCGTCCACCGTGACCACGGGATCGACTCCTACCCCGGCATCCGCGAGCAGTACGACACCCACGCGCTCCAGATGGGAATGACGGCCGAAGCCGTCGCCGAACGATTCGACATCAGCCGAGAGGCACAGGACGAGTACGGTGCTCGCTCCCAGCAGCGCGCCGTTGAGGCCACCGAGGAAGGCCGCTTCGACGAGGAGATAGTCCCCATCCAAGGCCACGACGAAGACGGTGATCCGATCACTGCCACTGAAGACGAGGGTCTCCGCCCGGGCACGACGACCGCGAAACTCGCCGAATTGCCTACGGTCTTCAAAGAGGACGGAACCGTCACGCCCGGGAACGCGTCGCAGATTAGCGACGGCGCGGCCGCCGTTATGCTCACTTCCCGACGGTTTGCCGAGGAGCACGGCCTGGACGTTATGGCCGAAGTCGGTGGCCACAACGTGGCGGGCGTCGATCCCGAGATTATGGGCATCGGTCCGATCCCGGCCGTCCGAGGGCTCATGGACCGCACTGGAACAACCATCGACGAGTATGACCTGGTCGAACTGAACGAGGCATTCGCCAGCCAGACGCTGTACTGCCGACGCGAGCTTGGAATCGACGACGCGACGTTCAACGTCAACGGCGGTGCCATCGCCATCGGTCACCCGCTCGGTGCGTCGGGGGCGCGACTCCCCGTAACCTTGATTCACGAAATGCACCGACGGAACGCGCACCGGGGGCTCTCGACAATGTGTATCGGCTATGGCCAGGGGATCGCACTCGAATTCCGGATTCCGTGAGCCTGCGGCTCGCTGATTTTTGCCGCGCAAAAAGGGACAGACACGACTTGTCCTACGAGAGGTGACGTTTCTTCTCCGTTATAGGAGACGGTCAGCGATAATATTCTTCTGAATCTCGCTCGTCCCTTCGTAGATCTTCGTGATGCGAGCGTCCCGATAGTAGCGCTCGACCGGGTGATCGGAGACATAGCCTGCACCGCCGTGGACCTGGATGGCCTCATCGGCCACGTCGACGGCGTGCTCGGCGGCGAACAGCTTCGCCATGCTGGCGAACTTGGCTGCTAGGTCGTCGTCGCCGTTCTCGACTTGGGAGGCGGCGCGGTAAGTCAGCGACCTGGCGGCCTCGATGTTGGTCGCCATCTCGGCGAGTTTGTGCTCGATGGCCTGGAACTCGCCAATCTTCTGGCCGAACTGCTCGCGTTCGTCCGCGTAGTCGAGGGCGGCGTCAAGGGCGGCCTGGGCAGCCCCGACAGCTTGGGAGGCCACTCGGGTGCGCCCGGATGCAAAGAAATCCATGAGCTGATAGAAGCCCTTGTCGACTTCGCCGATGACGTTCTCCTCGGGGACGCGAACGTCGTCAACGATGACCTCAGCGAGGTCCGACGCCCGGATTCCGAGTTTGTTGTCGATTTTCTCGGTCTTGAAGCCGTCTAGGTCGGTCGGAACGAGGAACGCTGTGATGCCACGGTGGCCCTCGTCAGGCGAGGTTTTGGCCATCATGACGCCGACGTCGGCGACAGTGCCGTTCGTGATCCACATCTTGGTGCCGTTGAGGACGTATCCGTCGTCGTCCTTCTCTGCGCGGGTTTCGATCCCCGCAACGTTCGACCCGTGGGCCGGTTCGGAGATTGCCGAGTACGAGGCGGCCTCACCATTGGCTATCTTGGGGAGCCACTCCTCTTTCATCCACTCGTCACCATACTTGATGATCATGTTCGTCCCGAACCCAGCACTCCCGACGGCACTCCCGATACCTGGGTCGGCACGCCAGAGTTCCTCAGTGACGAGGACTGCCTCGAACAGGTCCATGCCTGCGCCGTCGTATTCGAGGGGAATGTGGGGGGCAACAAAATCGAACTCAGCAGCCTTCTTGCGGAGTTCGATCGGATAGGATCCGTCCTGGTCATGTTGTTTTGCGACCGGTTTGATCTCGTTTTCGCCAAACTCACGGACGGCCTGCTGGATAGCACGGTGCTCGTCCGATAGCTGGAACGCCATGGCAGATACTAACACGTGCTGTGTAAAATATATTCTGATATCTCCAACCTTCGTTAGGTAAGACAGTCAGATAGAATTCCTGTGGAAAGCGAGACGGCCGACTTCAGCTGTCGTTTCGGAGTTCGTACTTCTGGACTTTCCCTGTCGTGGTCCGTGGCAGTTCGTCACGGAACTCGACGATTCGTGGGTGTTTGTATTCCGCGAGGTTGTCGAGTGTGTACTGTTTGATCGCTTCTTCGGGCACGTCTACCCCGGGTTCATACCCCGGCGCAGGAACGATGAAGGCTTTGACGGTCTCTCCACGGCGGTCATCGTTGGTGCCGACAACGGCTGCGTCCGCGACCGCGTCGTGCTCGTACAGGAGTTCTTCGACTTCCCGAGGGTAGACGTTGTAGCCGCCAGTGATGATCATATGATTCTCCCGGTCGACGATGTAGACGAAGTTGTCCTCGTCCCAGTACCCTAGGTCTTCCGTGTGGAACCAGCGCTTTCCGTCCGCGTGGGTGAACGCGTGTTCGTTCGCCTCCGGCAGCCCGGAGTAGCCCTGCATCACGTTCGGCCCGGCGACGACGAGTTCACCGACCACGTCGTCAAGGTCGACTTCCGACTCGTCGATGGGACCCTCCTCGACTCGGGGCATCTCCTCGAAGTCCTGGTCGACGATCTTGGCGTCGACATTCTCGACGGGCTGGCCGATGCTTCCTTTGCGGCGTGCACTGGGTCGGTTCGCGTGCGTGACGGGACTCGTTTCAGTGAGCCCGTATCCCTCGAACAACGATATCTCGAACAGTTCCTCGAACCGCTCTAGGACTTCCATCGGGAGGCTGGACCCCCCGGAGTTGACGAACCGAAGCGACGTGAGGTCGACCTCGTCGGCGTTCGGCTGGTTGATCATATCGTTGAACATGGCCGGGACGCCGTACATCACGGTGATGGCCTCTGACTCAATGAGGTCGAAGACGACCTTCGGGTCCCACTCGGCTACCGGATAATAGGTTGCCCCGGTGAACACCGCGGCGTTCATCACGGCCGACATGCCGTAGATGTGAAAGAGCGGAAGCGTACCGATGAGGTTGTCCTCGTGGTTGATCGACGGTTCCAGTAGCGCCGTATTCGATCTCGTGTTCGATGCGAGGTTGTGATGTGATAGGAGGACGCCCTTTGGCTGGCCGGTCGTTCCGGAGGAGTACGGCTGGACTGCCACATCGTCGTCCGCGCGCTTGACGACGGGGACCATCTCGTCGGCCAGGAACTCCTCGAAGTCCGTCGCGCTCTCGACGGGTGCCCCGACGCTGACGACGGTCTCGACGTCCGTCTCCGGTTGCACCTCGGCGACGGCTTCGGCGTTTTCAGAGAGGGTCACGACGGCTTTCGAGCCACTATCGGAAAGGAGATGGCTGATTTCACGAGCCTTGTACTGGGGGTTCATCGGCACGACGATGCTTCCGGTCCGGAGGGCCCCGTAGAAGGCAGTCACGAACTGGGGGAGGTTCGGGAGATAGATGGCGATGCGGTCATCCTCGCCGATCCCGCGGTCGTTGAGTGCGGCCGCGAACTGGCCGGTGCGTTCCCAGAACGTTTCGTATGTCTGTTCGGTTCCGTCGTAGGATAGTGCCACCGAGTCTGGCGTGGACGAGACAGTATCAGCCACTTCCGTTACGAGGTTTGTCATGACAGTGTGCTGTTGTTGCTACCTCGACACAAAAGTTTTCTCGATTGTGCCTCCCTCGATGGGGCGTCACGAGCACCGGGCCGAGCTAATCGTGTACGATGACATAGTCGAGGTCGGCCCTACTGATGGCGTCGAGCAACGGTAACTCGGTTGTTCCCGGATTGCGAAACATGTGTTCGACGCTGTCTGTTCGAGCACGCCGAGAAGTAGGTCTATACCCGTCTATCTGTCTGACATGTGAATATCCCAACCGCGGTGCCCTCCCTCAAAGTAGTTGACTTCCGCTTGCAGGTGCACTGCTTGTTTGGCATCAGAAGCGACGAAAAGCGTCGGGTCAGAGGTGTTACGGTTCTCGAATCTCGGCTGATGGTGTAACGGCTTTGGGGAGGCGGTCGAGTTGGGCCAGCGCCATGCCAACGAGTGCGACCGCCGCGGTCACGATTTGGAGTATCGTCGCAGTCGTACCACCAATAAACCCAGACAAGGCGGGTCCGTACAGCGCACCGAACGCGAGGAGAAGATAGACGAGACGGTGGGGAATACCGAGCACATGTCGGCCGTCGAAGCCGATGGTGACGGCTGTCAACGCGATGACGCCGACGAACACGCTGACCGCGGCCACAGGCGTTCCGGTCACGGTCCACGTGACTAAGCTATCGTTTGCGACCAGCGCGAACGGAATAAAGAAGCCCGCGATCCCGATTCGGAGCGCCTGTTTCGCCGAGATGAGGAAACCGCTGTCCGCGATACGCGAGGCGACAGCGACCCCGACGGCTACTGGTGGCGTAATCGCCGACAGCATCGCGAAGTAGAACACGAACAGGTGCGCCGTGATTTCGGCCACACCGAGTTCCTGCAGCGGTGCCGTCAGCAGTGCCGCCACGAGCACGTAGGCTGCCGGCGTCGGCATACCGAGGCCGAACAGAATGCTGGTGAGCATCGCGAGGATCAGCGCGATCAGCAGGACCCCGCCAGCCAGTGCGACCATCCGCAGACTGATCTTCCCGGAGAGGCCGGTCTGGGTGAGCATCTTGATGATGACACCCATTGCAGCCAGGACACCGACGAGGGGTGCCATGTCGAGTGCACCCTTCTTGAACCCGCGCAGGGTCTTGACTGTCGTGACGAACAGTTGCTTCCCGACCGTGACGCCGACGGACGGTGTCGAACCAGTCGCATCGCGCGTCCCTGCCACCCATGCGTCCGCTGATTCGTCACCGATGAACAGGAGCGTCACGTCACGGACGTACATGACGGCGACCAGAGTCACCACCGCGTACAGTCCGGTTGCCAGTGCGGACAGTTGCATTACAGCGAGCGCGTAGACCAGCACTGCCATCGGCACGAGGAAGTATCGGCCCTGGAAGAACTGTTCGACTGCACCAGTGAGTTCTGCCCTCCCACCACTGACCGATGTCGTGGCGACACCGTGGACGTACCGGCCTATGAGAAGTGCAACGATCGTCGCGACGCCCGCGAGGACGAGCGACAGGCCGCCGATCTGGCGTGCCGCGGAGAACGCGCCGACAGCGAGGCCGAAGTACGCCGTGATGACGAGCGCACTCTTGCTGAACACGACTTCGAGGATGCCGCCAATGTCTTCTCCTTTGTCGCTGGTCCAGCCGTATCGGAGCACGGCGAACTGAACGGCGACACCCACGCTGAAGTAGAACAGGAGCGCGGGAATGAAGCCAGCCTGGATGATGCGGACGTACGGGACACCAATGAAGTCGGCCATCAAGAAGGCGGCGACGCCCATGACGGGTGGCATGATCTGGCCACCACTAGACGCGACGGCTTCGATGGCGGCGGTGAAGTCCTTGCGGACGCCCTGGCGTTTCATCATCGGGATGGTGAAACTACCCGTCGTCGCCGCATTGGCCGCCGCACTCCCGGTGATCGATCCCATGGCCATCGAGGAAATGACGGCGACGTGGACGATCCCACTCCGAAGCCGCTTGCCGAGACGCTGACTCAGATCGAGGATGATGTCCAGGATACCGTACGCCCTGGCCAGGCCGGCGAACATGATGAAGATGGCCACGTACTTCGCACCAGCCTGGGTGATAAATCCGTATAGACCGGACCGTTCAATCTGTGTCGCACCGTACAGGGAGACGTCACGAAGACTCAACCCGGTGTGCTGGAGGAAGCCAGGGAACACCGAGCCGAACAGCGCGTACAGGACCGACCCGACGCCGACCAGCGCGATTGACCAGCCGTAGGCTCGTCGCGTGGCGTCGAGAGCTATCACGACGACGATCAGCCCCAGCGTGAGGTCCGTGTTCGAGTAGCCGAGGAGGATCGCATCCCCGGTGAGTCGGTCGTAGCCAGCTACGAAGTAGTAGCCGACAATCGCCGAGGTGACTGCCGTCGCGAGGCACAGGACTATATCGACCCGAGCGTACAGGGTCCGCATGGACTCGCTCCACCTGCCGACAATCGGGCCGGTGATCACCGACGGGCCCTTCGCGACGCGCTCGTAGGCAAGATGAAGGTAGTACAGAGAGAGTCCAAAGTGGAGAAAGACCATTCCGTGGATGATCTGTGTGAACGGGCGAGCCCAAGCGTAGTAGATCGTATAGCCTGTGAGCGCGACCGCGAAGAGCGACACCAGAGGTAACAGCAACCGTTCCGAAAGCGACCCCTCGGAGAGGACTGCGAGCAGGTCAGCCGGTGAAGTTGCTGGATCGTCGGTTGTCTCGGTCATAATTGAATTGTAACGGAGGTGCCCTCGGCCCTACTGTTCTTTCCCGCGCTCGAACTCGTCAGACCAAATGCCTTTCTCCTGATAGAAGTCGGCTGCTGCAGGGTGGAACGGAATACCGGGGTACGCGTTCTTCACCCAAGCGTCGCCCTCTGCCATCGGCGCGAGGAGACCGGTTTGCTCTTGGAGTCCTTCGCGCTGTGCCCAGAGCGTCTCGAGGAACGACCTCAGCGTGTCGTAGTCGTGGTCTTCGCGGACGATGAAGTTGTACGCCAGCGTCGGTGTGCTGAGCGTGTCCGGCGTGTAGCCGTACTTCTCGAACTGGCTCATGTCGATGTCGGAGATGACGACGGCCGGGTCGTCTTCCAGTTCCGAGACGATCTCGTCGGGCCAGTTGAGGACGCGGAGATCAACGGTGCTTTTCATCTGCTGGAGCCACCCTGGCTCGATAGAGAGGTTGACGTACGTCGCGGCACCGGCGTCGAGTCGTCCCTCGCTCATGGCACCGGCCTGGTCACCGTAATCGACACTCGTCCGCTTATAGTCGTCAACGGCGAAACTGAGCGCGTGCTCGAGCATCTCGGCCGTCCCAGATCCGCTCGGTGTAGGCGAGACGCTCGAGTCGGCCGTGATGTCCGTGACGCTGGTCCAGTCGTCGTTCGCCGTCGCCAAGAACCACGCTAGGTCGTACAGGTGGAACACCTGATAGGGCTGATAGTCTAGGTCACCGAACGGTTTCTCGCCCTGACGGATCTTGTTCGCCGCCCAGTTCTGGACGTACGCAATCTCCGTTTTCCCCTGAATGACTTCCGAAACGTTTCGGTTCGTTCCCTGACTGGGTCGCGCGTCCACGGAAATGTCTGAGTTCTGACTGACTGCCGACGCGAGGACCTGGCTCATTGAATAGGCCGCCGTCGTCTCCGAGGCTGTCTTCATGATCATCTCGCCGTCGGAGCCAGGACCCGTCTTACTCGCTCCGCCAGAGTTACCGAAACACCCCGCGAGTCCAGCCGTGCCGATTAGCCCAGCAGTACCGACTGACCGTTTGAGGAATGACCGTCTAACGACACCATCGGATTTGTGATTACCACACATAGAATCTGTATTAACAGTCACACATTAAATAGTCTTCCATGAAAAATATGTTATGATACACGCAGCTATAGTTAACATCTGAAGCTTCTATGAAGCACAGAACCAGTTGCTGTCTTGTGATTACGTATTGCACACACTCGATACAATGGTCACGCAGCTGAATGATTCTTGACCTTTCGCGCACGAAACGCTTTGCCAAAGGCGAACTCGACGAGAAACTGAACGGATACCAACGGCTTATATGCTCTTAGCGTAAAATGGCGTAGTACTGTGGTTTCGCTCGCTTCCCTTTTTGGGAGAGATGCTAGTGTCCTCTACAATCGGAGTTTCCAATTACTCTTACTGACCAACCTAACCCCGCCGCTCGGTGTTGCGCTCATTTCGCCCCTGTTAAACACTCTCACAGGACCGTTTGCCGTCTCAGGTGCGAAGATCGGACTGCTTGTTACTGCATTTTCCGCACCGAGCATCGTTTCGATTCCGCTCGTCGGATCGCTCGCGGACCGATACGGCCGGAAACCGGTGTTAGTTACTGGATTGCTAGTGTTCGGTGTTGCTGGTGCGGCCGTCGGATTGACGACGGATTTCCATACCGCGTTAGTGTTTCGGTTCGTACAGGGGATCGGGTTCGCAGGGTTGACGCCAGTCATCGTCACTAGTACCGGTGATCTCTTCCAAGATAGTGCTGAAGCAACAGCACAGGGCATTCGGTTTGCCACGTCTGGAGTGACGATGATGGTGTTTCCCCTCGTCGCGGGAGCGCTAGTGGCGATCGCGTGGCAACTCCCGTTCTTCCTTTACGGGATCTCGATACCTATTGCACTCGTGTTGCTCCTATTTCTTGACGAGCCACATACGCGAGCGGCGTCGAAAGATACCACCGAGCAGCCGAACTTTCGGGATCTCATTGCCTATCTCGACACCCAGATTACAGCGTTGTTGATCGCACGTGCGGTCCCAAATGCGTTCTATACGGCGTTTCTGACGTATAACTCGCTAGTCATCGTACGCGTCCTTGATGGGTCACCGGGACAGGCCGGGTTGCTCGTCGCGACGGCAAGTTTGGCTCACACGGTTGCAGCGACACAAAGCGGTCGGATGACGGCGTACTTCAGCACTCGTTTTCAACCACTCCTTGGTGCTACACTGGGTATGAGTGTCGGGCTTTTGTTCGTGGGGGTCGCGCCTTCCTACCCGGTCGTGGTCCTTGGGAGTGCGTTGGTTGGCTTTGGATTCGGAACGACACTATCTCTGTACAGAAGCGTTATCACGAGTATCTCAGAGACGTTACGCGCCGGTCTTGTGAGCATTGGGTCGGCACTTGGCCGCGTCGGGTCGACGTTCACACCGGTTCTCATCGGCGGCGGGATCAGCCGTCTGAGTCCACTCGTCGGGACTACTGGTGCGATCAAAACCGCAATTGTCTTGCTGAGCATCGTTGGGGGAACAATCGCCCTCGTTTGTTTGCTCGTTTCTGACCTTCATGGCCATTCTCACTGCCACGTGGGAAAGTATAGCTGAATACAGTCACAAGTATGAAACAGGCCATCTCGCTGGCCATTAGCGACAGCGATAGTATCTATCTAGCAGGATTCACTGATCTACGAGTCAGGAACAATCGACTCCAACCCTTCCAGCTTCCCACTCTCTATCGGTGACCCTGTGCTGGCCTCAGGTGCGGCATCCATCGAGTCCCCACACGGCGGCTTCAATTACTACCTACAAGCAGGCCGATTGATGCCAGATTTCTCAGTGATGCACAGGTCGACAGGGACGGAGACAGCAACTCCACTGTCATCGGCGATTATGACGTCCCGGACGTTCGCCTTCCCGGGAGCGGCGGGGCCTGCGAAATCGCGGGCAACGTCGAACGAACCACCATCACCACATCCTACCAACGCCAGCGTTTCCATGAGAAAACCGACTTCGCCACAAGCCCTGGCTTTATCGACAGCGAGGGAGCCCGTGAGAAGCATGGTCTTCGAGCGGAAGGGTTCACAACAGTCATTACGGATATGGCCGTGATGGGCTTCCAAAACGAGGAGATGGTTGTTGAATCGATTCATCCCGGCGTTGGACGAGAGGATGTGCGGGAGGCGACTGGCTGGGAGATCAAATTTGCGGACGATGTTGGCGAAACGGAACCGCCAACTGACGATGAACTCCGACTGATTCTCAAGGAGTTGGACCCAGACGGGGTCTACCTCTAGTCGGTTTTCGGTCGGAACTTCGCACCGTAGCGGACGATACCTTCCTGATCGTAGATGCGTCGAACCGTCGCCTCCACGCGGTCGCCGCGACCGCATTCGTGCGGGTCACAGTCGGTAAGCATCCCAGGGACGCGTGCGCCCTCATCGAGTTCGATAAGGACCGCACCGATGGCATCCTCGGTGTTAATTAGCTCCGAAAACTCTGGCGGTGGTCCTCCCTCGATAACTGTGTGAGCGACGATTTCTCCAGTTCCCTCCGGTTCGGCCGGTTCCAGCGCGCTGCCAGGGGCAGCACAGTTGATACAGGCACCTTCAGGCGGGAACTTTGTCGCACCGCATTCTCCGCACTCACCAATCGTCAACCGATAGCGACTGTCGAGATTCTGCCACCACGTCGGGACGCTGATATACGCTCCCATCACTCAGCACCTCCGTCAGGGAGAATATGCCCACGTTTCCGAAGGTACTCCGCGTACGAGATATCAGTCGCCGACCGATCAATTTCGACTGACAGCGATCCCTCAATTGTGACGGCGTCAGCCCCAGCGCCGTCGCCGAAACCGATGACAGTCACGGGACTCGCGTTGTTCTCCCAGGCTGAGATCAGGCCAAATAGTGGACTCGCCGCGCCGGTATCGCCGAGCTTGTCGGCATACTGGTAGACAGTAGCGCCGTCAGCAACGCTCGCTGCACGATTAGGGAGAGAACCATCGGGTGCTGCTGGCGCAATCGCAGCCGGTGGTTCCGCCAATTTCTCGACTGCGCCGCCGATTACCGTGGTGTACGCATCGCGCTCGTAAGCGGTAGCATCATACTTTTCAGTCGTTTCGGCTCCGCGTCGCCGGAACCGCGTCCCAGGATACTCGCTTGTGTATGTCGCTGTCTCGACTACGTTCGCGCCGTCGTCTCCGATAAGGAACGCTACGGCACCTGCACCTGCTGCGTGGTCGACAGCGTCGTCAGGCTCGCCCAGCGGATAGTCGGCGGCAACGACCAGACTAGGTGTGTCCGCACGGAGTGCAGTAACCAGTGCGCGTGTTCCTGCCCGTGTAGACTGACTATGAACCACCACTTCGGTTGTGCTATCCAGTCCGAGAATCTCAGCGACTTGGACTCCGATGTCACCTTCCTCTACTGGTGGCGTGGTCGTGCCAAGCGCCAATGTTTCGATGTCCTCGCGTCCGTGGATTGACGAAGCGAGCGCGTCTTTTGCCGCTTCGATTGCCATGGTTACTGCGTCCTCGTCGCCGGCTGCCACACGTTTCTCATCCACACCCCGAGCCTGGAAGCCGCCCCATGCTTCGGCGATGGTGTCGGCAGTAATCCGATATCGTGGAACGTACGTCCCGGCGCTTTCGATGGCACTCATGCCCATCCCTCCTCGTAGATATGAACAGCGACAGCGCCACCTGACCCTCCGACGTTATGCGAGAGTCCTCGCTCGAGGCCGTTAACCTGCCGATCACCGGCTTCACCCCGTAACTGCTTGAACACTTCCGCGCACTGTCCGATCCCGGTCGCGCCGATCGGATGGCCCTTGGATTTCAGCCCGCCGGATAGGTTGACTGGCCGTTCACCATCCGGTTCAGTCGCTCCGGACGCGATGTACCGGCCAGCCTCTCCCTTCTCGCAGAAACCTAAGTCTTCGTAGGCTATCAGTTCAGCGATGGAGAAGCAGTCATGAACTTCCGCGAAATCAATTTCTTCAGGACTGACGCCTGCTTCCTCGTAAGCCTGTTCTGCTGCATCCTCCGTAGCTGGAATACCAGTGATGGTCGGACGTTGGAACAGACCGACGGCTCCACTGGCCTGTCCGCTTCCAGTGAGCCGGACCGGAGAATTAGTTAGCTTCTCTGCCGCTTCACGGGATGCTAGTATGGCAACACTCGCACCATCTGATGTCGGACAACAATCGTAAAGATTCAGCGGATCAGCTATCGTCGATGCTTCCATCGCGTCTTCTAGCGAGCAATCGAACCCAAGGTGTGCGTGGGGATTCTTTGCGCCATTCCCGTGGTTTTTCGCAGCAACCCGAGAGAGGTGCTCACGAGTTGTCCCATACTCGTCCATGTGTGCCGACGCCATTTGTGCATATACCCCCGCGAAGGTCGTGCCGGCCATTCGTTCCCATTCTGTCTCTCCGGAAACCCCAAGCCAGTAGCGAGTTTGTTCGCCACTCATGTCAGTCATGATTTCAACTCCGCCTGCGACTGCGATGTCGGAAACGCCGGCTCGGATAGACGTGAGCGCCTGGCGGAGTGCAACGCCGCTCGCTGCACAAGCGTTTTCGACACGGGTACAGGGTGTCCCGTCAAGTCCGACGTACTCGGTGACAGCTGGGCCAGAAAGTCCGAGTTGACGACCGCCGACGCCAAGTGTCCCAATAAATGCCTCATCTACTTCGGTGCGGTCGAAATCGCCATCAACGCTTTCGACGGCACTTTCGAACGCTGAGCTGAACAGCGAGCGATAAGATTCGTTGGGAAAGGTGCCGAATTTTGATTGGGCAGCCCCCACTACGTACACATCTCGCATACCGGAATGGATGTAGTCGTTATGTAAATAATTTATCGTCGGAAATCGAAGCCACTGAGGAAAATGACTCTCGATTTAGCCGCTTCTCGAGACGGAATCGACGGATCGGAATCGGGGGAGATGAGTCTGTGCGACGATGAGCAGCACCGAGACAACAACGACACCGATACGCGGCGCCGTCCCCGGCCAGACCATCGCAAGCGTGCCTAATAGCACGAATATAGCTCGGACACCGTAACTGAACGGCGACGGGATAGCGAACGGCTTCGGTGCACAGTTCAGACCGTGAGTAATCGTGACTGCACCGAGCAAGACGATAAGTCCGGAGCCAGCAGTCATAGGACCGAATCCGCCGGTTACAATCTCAGAATTGTAGATAAACGTGAACGGGAGAACAAACAGGGGCAGTCCGAGCTTGAGCGCTTCCAGAGCTGTCCGCCAGAAGTCTGCCTCCGCGATTCCAGCGGTAACAACTACCGCGATTGCTATTGGTGGCGTGATTCCTGAGAGGATTGCTGCATAGAAGACAAAAAAGTGTGCGGCCAGCGTCGGTACGGCGAAGTTGGTGATTATCGTTGGGGCGATAAGTAGTGCAACGATCGTATACGCTGCGACTGTCGGCATACCTAGTCCCAGTATCAGGCAGATGATCATCGCCAGAATAACAGTGAACAGCATAACACCACCCGCGATACTGACCAGTGCAATCGACAGTTTTCCCGGCATCCCAGTTGCGTTCAGCAAGTCGACAATGCCGTTGACTGCTGCGATGATAACCGTGATTGGTGCAATCGCGATTGCACCGAACTTGAACCCAGAGACTGTGCTGCTAAATGCATCTGTAACGGTCTCGACAGGGCTGAGTCCGTTCTGTGCGAAGCTTAGAAGAATGGGAAGACCAGAGCCTGTCAGAACCATCGCTACGCACGTGTACAGCGCGGATGAAATAACCGTCCACTGCGCAATACCGAGAGTGTAAAGCAGCACAGCAAATGGAACACCGAAGCGCAGCGCTTCAATTACTGGATGATACCCGTCCGCGACCTCCTCGATACGCTTCTCGAGATTGATCCCATCCTGCGGGAGCTGTTTGATCGCCATGTAGTGCACACCGATAGCGACTGAGATGTAGAAGACAAGCGCGGGCACAATTCCAGCGACGAGGACATCTACGTACCCAACGGAGGGAACAAGTGACGCCATCACGAAGGCCGCCGCGCCCATCACCGGCGGCATAATTTGTCCACCAGATGACGCAACGGCTTCAATACCACCCGAAGTTTCGCTTTTCATTCCACTTTCCTTCATCAGTGGAATGGTGAACGAGCCCGTCATTGCAGCATTCGCTGTCTGTGCACCGTTAATTGATCCGACGATGAGACTTGACAAAACAGCCGATTGGGCGACCCCAGACTGCAGGTACTTCGCCGTCCGAAATGAGAGTTTCATGATCAGATCAAACGCGCCGTATCCGCGCATCAGGCCTGCATACAGCAGGAACATCGAGACCTTGACAGCGACTGTTTGTGTGATTGACCCGAAGAACCCGTCGAACTCCATCGTTAGTAGATTGATTATCTGGCGCTCTCCAATCCCACTGTGGCCGAATATTCCTGGGATTGCGTAGCCGAAGTAGGCGTAACCGATCGTCGCGATGACGACGCCAACGAAGGCTGTACCGAACGCTCGATAGGTCAAATAGAGCACGACTATCGAAAACACTGCACCGAGGGCGTACTCTCGTGGCAGTGCATACCCGATACGACGGGTCTCCAGTACCTGGTAGTGCCACCACACATACCCGGGACCGATAATGCTCATCGCTGTACAAAACCATAGCCAGAGCCGTTCAAGTAGGCTTCCCGCCTCTAAGTCACGCAGTTGTTCAACAACGTAAATCAGCATTCCGCCACCGAGGAATACGGCAGCAAACTTCGCTCGAGGTACTTCTTGGTTCCAGGCGTATAAGATGATCCGCGCCCAGAAAAGCAGGGAAACCGCTGTGAGGAGGTTGTTTAGCAGATGCCTGCGCTCAAACCCTAGCGGCGACCATACGGATGGTTCACTTTCTCTGTGACTCATTATAAGCTATGGACATTTTGTCGAGGAGTTTAACCCTGAACTTCGCCACGCGTGTAGGCGCTCATGTCGACGCCCTGCTCTTCAAGGAAGTCATACGGACCTGCGTGGACCGGGTGATCTTCGAGGAAAAGCGAAGCCATGGTCTCCGGGTCGCTGTGGTCACGGTATGCGGGCTGTCCGTCTTGGATGGATCCAGTGTTCTCGTGGCTAATGCGCGCGAGTTCGTAGCCGACGTCTCGCGAAATCGACGGACTCAGGAAGAACTGGAAGTCGGCACCGTAGACATCCAAGTTGTCTCCGTTGAAGTCCTGATTTTCCCAGCCGTAGGCCTCGATTTCGCTGTGAGTGGTGCCACGGGTTGAATTGGCACCTTCAATGAATGAGTCGGTCCACTCGACGGGATGAAGAGCCGCCCTAGCGTCGACTTCAGTTGCCCAGCCGGGGAGATTAGCGAATCCGGATCCATAGCTGATTAATGCGTCGGCGCTTCCCTCCTCGATTCGACCGGCGACCTGCCCTGTGTCAGCGTTGACGATGGAGCCGGAATCTTGGAGTTCACTCCAGAGGCCGGCATTCTGAAGCACTACTTCTGCCTGCGAGCGAAGCCCCCACTGGGGGGGAAGTGGCCAGAGATTCTTCCCGACGAGGTCATCAGTTGTCTCTATTCCCGACCCATCGATTGCGAGGATGTGCATATGGAGCGTTGCGAGGGAGAACAGCTGATGTGGGATTTCTTCTACCGGACGCTCCGAGAAAGGCGGTGCGTCCTGCAACGCTGACGCGATGACGAAGTTCCCGCTGGTCATTGCTTGTACGTTCCCCTGATTGTACTGTCGAAGACTCGGGGGGTCCCCACCGGTCTCTTGATTATTCCACCGGATTTCACCGGCTGGTTCGGTTTCACCTGAGACGCCCTCAATAACACGTTGGAGAGAGTTACTTGCGGAACCGCTCGTGGTAGTGGCGCTCGGAATTCCGACCCCGATGGAGGTTGTCCCGCCTCCGCCGCCGTTGCTGTCGCCGCCATTGCCGTCACTGTCGCCACTGCTATCTCCGTTTCCGAGGCAACCGGCCAGTGCGAATGTTGTTAAACCGCCCGTGGCCTTCAGCATATTCCGTCTACTAACAGGGGGCATACATACCATCACATCAATGATTAACATAAAGGTTTGGTCCACCGGTTGGCTTCTTCTTCGGTTGAGGCTGGGAATTCCAGAGAAGGTGGTCAGTGCATCATTCGAGCGCACGCGTTCATTATCCCGCAAATTCGGTACGTTAGATAGCACCCGTCGTAACGACTAAGAAGAACGGCAATTACGCACAAGTATGCAGCCATTAGAGGGCATTACTGTCGTTGATGCGACACAAGCCTTGGTTGGACCGTTCGCCACCCAGACGCTCGGTGATCTCGGTGCCGAGGTCCTCAAGATTGAACATCCAACCCACGGCGACCTGACGCGTTCATTCACGCCCGAATACAACGAGCTGTCGGCCTACTTTGTTAGTCTTAATCGGAACAAGCGAAGCCTCACCCTCGACTTGACTAGTGACCAAGGGCAGGATATTCTCCACGAACTGCTCGAAAAAGCAGACGTATTCATACAGAATTTCAGTCCAGGAGACGCCGAGAAGTTCAATGCGGACTACGATACCGTCGCTGAACTAAACGACGAGATTATCTACTGTGATGTATCCGGCTACGGCGAAGACAGTCCGTACAGCGAGCAGAAAGCGTTTGACATTGTGCTGCAGGGTCGATCCGGTATTATGAGCGTCACTGGAACCGACAACCAGCCCGCTCGCGTGGGCATCTCAGTATCAGATATCGCGGGGGCAATGACTTCTCTGTATGCGATTACGACTGCTCTCTACCACCGTGAGCGTACCGGGGAAGGAGAACACATCCAGTTGGCGATGCTTGACTCGAGTTTCCAGTTTCTGCTCTATCACGTCACAACCCTCTTCGCCACCGGGGAGAATCCTCAGCGGATGGGGACTCGCCATCCAAACTTGATGCCGTACCAAGCGTTTGAGACAGCAGACGGGTTCCTCGTTGTCGGCGTCATCAGCGAGGGACACTGGGAGCCCTTCTGCCACGCAATCGACCGCGAGGAATGGCTGGACCGTAAGGAATACGCCACATTCACCGACCGCGTCTCAAATCGGGCTGAACTCGACCAAGCTCTCGATGAAATTTTTGCCCAGCGAACGACTGAAGAATGGATGGATCGCCTTAACGCCGAAGGGGTTCCCTCGACACCCCTGAATACCGTCGAGGACATCGTCAACGACCCCCATATTGAGGCCACCGACATGATTACGGAAATGGAACACCCTGACCTTGGAACCTTTCAATCGCCTGGTAACCCTGTGAATTTTGAGGGTCTCGAAACAGACACGAGTCAGGCCCCCCCGATGCTCGGAGAACATACCGACGAAATACTTGCAGAGTTAGGATACAGCGATGAGGAAATCTCTCGGTTCCAAAGCGATGAAATCGTCTGAGCAGGTAAAATATCCAGCGACAACTCTCAACAGGAACGGTCTCGAGCAGGTCATTACACGATTCCTAGTGTCATTGGGACGCCACTATTTGATCCGTCGCCGTCAGATGGCGAATGAGCGTAACGTTTATTTGTTTCCCAAATTCTCCTAAATCCATGCGTAGCACAGTTATTAGTGCAGGGAACATGAGTCACGGTCTCGCGCAAGTTCCGGCCGGTCCTGGCCATGATGTAACGTTGAACGACGTGGATCAACAGCGTGTACAGAATGGGCTTGATTCTATTGGGAACAACCTCACAGAAGGCGTCGAACGAGGAAAATGTTCAGAGGAAGAGCGCAAAACTACCTTAGAGAACATCGAGGGTCCCGCAGACTTCGAAGTTCTAGACATTGCAGAATACTTGACTGAGGAGTTCGGTGAGCGGTTCCGCCCATCCCAGATTCCCCGTCGAAAGGTTCGTGCCGGCAAATCTGGAAAGAAATCTGGGGAGGGGATCTACGTCTGGGAGGGCGGTGCAGCTGTCCGGCCTGCTGAGGAGGATTACCGATGAGCGAGTTTGACGAGTACGAAACGGTGGCTGTTGAGTTCGGTACGATCGCTAAACACGTCGCTACGCTTACGATTAGCCGGCCAAACGCGCGGAACGCGCTAAATGGGACGGTTCGCTCGGAGGTTAAGATGGCGATCGACGCATTGGAGGAGACTGAGAGGGACGTCCGAGTGCTAGTGATTACAGGCGACGACGACGGAGGTGCATTCGTGGCGGGTGCGGACATTAGCGAATTCCGGGACCGCGATCAGTTCGACCAGCGGGAAGCGAGCACCCAGCCACGGATTTACGAGCGTGTTGCAGACTTCCCACTCCCCGTTATCGCTGCGATCAACGGGCACGCACTTGGTGGGGGGTGTGAACTCTCGTTGGCCTGTGATATTCGCGTCGCCAAGGAGGGAGCAAAGCTTGGCCAGCCTGAAATTGGCCTTGGTCTTATTCCAGGCGGTGGCGGTACCCAAAGACTGCCACAAGTGGTTGGAATGGGGCAGGCGATGAAGCTTATACTGTCTGGAGAGCTGGTAGACGCTACGGAAGCAGAAGAGATTGGTCTCGTTGAGGAAACGCATCCTGAGGGCGAGTTTGAAGCGCGTCTCTCGGAACTCGCGAGGACTATCGCAGAAAAGAGTCCGAAAGCACTTGAACACGGTAAGCGTGCCCTCTCTGCGAGTGCGGAGATGAATTTAGATGCAGGATTGGACTACGAATTGGAGTTGTTCACCTCTTTGTTCGCCACTAAGGATATGCGGGAAGGGATTGAAGCGTTCTACGAGGACCGAGACCCCGAGTTTACCGGCGAGTAGCTACGCTGGAACTGATGCGGTGTGATACGCATGTTTCACCGTATTGGGTCTTAAACAGCCCGCTCTCTGACAGCTAGCGGCGACTAAGAGGTAGTAGCACTGAATTCAGTTGAGTACACGAGCCAACACACTACGGATGGTTCTTTGATATGAGGCATCGTCGCTACAATTGGTTTGATTTTAGACAGCTGATAGGGGGGTTACAGGTAGACAGTCTGGGCAGGTGTTTCTGAATAGGAAACACTCACATGACTGCAGACTACTGCTAAGGTGTGAGCAACGATACACCAGACCGGACGGAGGGCGGCGAGATTGATGCCCCGATCAAGAGTTTAGGAACTGCGTTTACAGTTATTGATGCGCTGAAGGAGAATGATGGTGGTCGAGTCACCGAAATTGCGGCAGAAACAGGGCTGTCGAAGAGTGCGGTCTACAAGCATCTCACGACCTTGGCAGCACATGGATACGTTGTCAAGGAAGGTGACCGATACCAGTTGGCCCTTCAGTTTCTGGATCTTGGGGGCTATGTCCGAGATCAGTTCCCGAGTACAAACATTATCAAGACGAAGGTACGAGAACTCGCCGTTGAAACAGGGGAGGTGGCACAGTGTATGACTGAACAGCATGGCAAATCAGTCGTTCTTTATCGAGAAGCAGGGGCCAATGGAGTCCCCTCACGAACGCGGCCAGGCACACAGATGTACTTACACCAAACCGCGTCTGGGAAAGCAATTCTATCACAGCTCTCGATTGAGCGTGTTGACGAAATAATCGGCCGTCACGGCCTTCCTCGTGCGACTGAAGCCACGATCACAGACCGTGATGCGCTGGTCGAAGAACTCGAAACCATTCGGGAACGCGGTGTCGCCTATAGCGTCGGAGAAAGCACTGAAGGGCTCTATGCTGTCGCTGCACCTATGACTAAGCCCGATGGAACAGTACTCGGTGCAATCGTCGTTTCGGGTCCGAACCACCGAATGCGCGGGTCGCCGATGGATGACGAGTATCCTAATCTTCTTTTGAGCCTCGTCAATGAGATAGAGCTCACTATCGCCCACTCATAGTGCCAAAGCGGGCCTATCTTCGGGTATCGGATTTAATTGCATTGAGATACTACGCTGCCTTTCTCAACAAGCGAGCTTAGTGTGGTAATGTGGAGAATACAGCGTTGCACGGTTCTCAAACGCGTTTGACGTACGGTCCACAGGCCGACGCAATCGCGACAATCGCAGCCGTAATGGACAGTCCAGCCCTGTTTCTAGTTAGGAAACAGACAATCACATAGTGTCTGTGAGGAATATACACTTTCTGAACATTATTCGGAGTTTTAGTGAGTGAGTGTTTATTAATATCGAGCTATCTCAGCAATAAGACACAGATTGCCTTCTTAGATGCCGTTTTCCATCTGGGTTGGCGAACCGGTAGTCCGCTCTTCGCTACGCCTTATCCTCTCAGAGGGATTTCGATGACATGTTTGTAATAAGGCCCTGATGGTTGCTGTTACACTGGTAGAATTACAGTACTATGTTTGTAATGGAACCATGGTGATTGCTGTCACACCGGTAGAATTACAGCACTATGTTTGTAATAAAATAGCCGATGAACTGATTCATAGATATGTAGTAAGTTCTACCCGATGATATTTTACTTAGTAGAAGCTGGGAAAAAACATATGCCATAACAATAATCGTCCGTCGTTACGTCTTGGACACCACTCGAATTTGTAGACGAAATGCTTGACTCGTCTTTACCCCCATGGATATATTGTTCTGTATTTGCGATTCATCGAATGGACCATGTCTAAATCGTCCGACAAGCCGTTTCCTATTAAGAAACAACAGCTTTTCTTGGTACCATACAACAATAATGCGGTTCCAAATACACTAGTTCAGTTCTCTTTCGAGATTCAGAGCGCCTCCAAATTCTCACTGACACCCTGCCTTAGTAACAAGCGGTCTTCCTGTCCAGAGCTGATTGGAACGAGCTATCGGTCGTTAACCAGTATTCCTATGTCGAAAAGCCGCGCCGCTCACGGCGCGAGGATGTCACAGGGAGGCAACAGCACTCCCCGTAACCACTGTTTCACCGTCTTGATTTATGACCGTGACATCTACTTCGACATGCGTTCCTTCATCTGTCTCATCTACTGCTGTTACCTCAACTGTGGTAGAGAGAGTATCTCCAGGCCAGACCTGAGCGTTGAATCGTGTCCGGTATTCGTCGAGATGCTGGAGACCGAGAGCTTCGCGGACGGAGCGTGATGCGATCCCTGCCGAAAACATGCCCTGTCCAAACACAGCGTCGTAGCCCGCTTGCTTCGCGTGTGGTTCGTCGTAGTGGATCGGGTTAAAGTCGCCACTCGCTCCAGCGTACTTCACAAAATCCGCCCGGCCCACGTCCGTGACGGTATGCTCGAACAAATCGCCTACCGTAAACTCGTCAGTCACTCTGACTCACCTGCAATTGCTCCCCCTGTCTCGATGCGAGTATTATACGCTGACAGTACATGTTCACCATCTTTATCCCTGAAATCTGTACGTAGGACGGCAAACGTCATGGTCCCACCATTGCGGCCTTCCCGCTGGTAGATCTCTTCCATAGTAGTATCCCCGACAAGAACATCGCCTACGTAGAGTGGTCGATTGTACTTGTACTTTTGTTCACCATGAACCACGCGGGCGCGGTCAAATCCGAGATCAAATCCGAGGCTATAATCGATGCCCTCGGGACGATACCGAGAGAAGTACGATGTCCGGGGAAACGTAGGTGGCGCAGGAATCGTTTCGTAGCCCGCTTCGTGTGCGGCGGCCTCGTTGAAGTAAATCTCTGCCGTGTCGTGTATCGCACGCGCGAACTCTGCAACCTTCCCGCGCTCAACTTCAAAGTCTTCGACCGTTCGATTCGTCTCACCGATAGTCTCTCTCAACGCTTCGAGGGGTTTCGATGGCACAGTCGTCTTCTTGTGTATCGCAACAAAAAACGCCTGATTCAAATCATAATTGTTCATGCAGGGATCTCATTTCCAGCCATCGATATACGTAGAAAACCAGAACAGCGCACGGCCGGACAGACTGACACTCGAACTACTCGCTGGACGAAACCATTACCGGACACTTCGCTGAGAGCATCACTGACTGCGTCGTGCTCCCGAACAAGACCTTCCCCGTCGGACTCCGCTTGCGACCGCCCATCACAATACTGTCAGCGCCAGTCTCGTCAGCAATAGCTATTATCTGCTTCGTGATGTCGCCATGTTCACGTCGCTTCGACACCGCCGCAACGCGCGAATCCAGGTAGCTCTCAACGGCCGCAACGCTATCCGGATATTCGGATTTATCCCACACGTCCTCGGACTTGACCTGCCCAGCCTCACCCGTGACGTCGAACTCTTCGAAGACGTTCAGAATAACAACATCGACCGCTTCCTCGGCACTCGGAAGGCTCGAAGCGGCCTCCGCCGCTTTCATCGCTCGTTGCTCGCTCTCTCCTACCGGAAGTAGCACTCGGTACACATCACAAATTCGTACACAAGTTCTGATAAAAATTTGCCCTACCAGACGGGTCATGGTTACCGAGGATCAAGGCGGGACCGGCTACGTTTGGGCTAGCAGCGCTCAAAAAAGTCCAATGCGGCTCAACCAGTTTACCCTCTCGTGTTCGGGACCACTTGCTTTTCTCTCGTCGACCACATGGAATCTCTGTCTTGGGAGCCGAATTCGACTAAGTCCAGAAATCCCCAACTACACAGCAACCCCTCATCACGGGAAAGACCATGCCATCTCTCCGGTATTCGTCTCTGTCGCTTTCGCCTCGATGGCTTCGACGAGCGGTTCGGTGGCGTCCGTGATTTCGATGTCGTCCTCGTAGCCGCCGGTCTTCCGGCCGTCCTCGTACATCGTCATGCACATCGGGCAGGCGACCAAGCGGTCGATGTCCGGTCCCGCGTCCGTGTCCTCTAACGCCTCGATGTTTTCTTCAGCGACCATCTCGAAGAGGCCCTCCTCGCCGGCGTGGCCGATGCGCCAGAACGTGGACCGCGTTTCGGCCTTGGCTTGCGCTAACCTGTACAAGGGCATATCTCAACTCTAGGCGACCACTCAGAGAGACTGAGACGATATTATCTCAGTCGGCGCTACTGAGTTTTGAATGGTTTGACATAAAAATTCGCGCTTTGTCCCGAGGTACTACCTCAGACGCCCGGTGGTTCCCCGCCGAACTCCTCGATGAGTCTGGGCATGACGTCGAAGAGGTCGCCGACGACGCCGTAGTCTGCGATGTCGAAGATGGGCGCATTCGGATCCGTGTTCACCGCAATGATGGTATCCGCGCTTTTCATCCCGGCGACGTGCTGGACGGCGCCGGAGATGCCGATGGCGAGGTAGACGTCCGGCGTGACCTGCTTGCCGGACTGGCCGACCTGCCGGTTCTTTGGCAGCCAACCGTTGTCCACGATGGGGCGTGAGGACGAGAGCGTCGCGCCGGTGACCTCGACGAGTTCCTCGACGAGTGCGAGGTTCTCCTCCTCCTCGATGCCGCGGCCGATGGAGACGAGGAACTCCGCTTCGGCGATATCGACGTCGCCGCCGCCAACCTCCTCGAAGCCCTTTACCGTTGACCGGATCGCGTCCTCGTCGACATCCACGTCGAACGCCGAGATTTCGGCGTCACCGGAGCCCGCAGTGGGCGGCCACTCGCCGCCGCGGACAGTCACCACGAACGGCCCCTCCGCGACGTCGACGGTGGTCTCGACCTTTGAGCCGTACATCTCGCGTGTGACTTCGAGGGTGCCGTCGGCGTAGTCGAGGCCGGTAGCGTCGGAAACGTACGGGCGCCCAAGTCGAATCGCGACCGCGGGCGCGTAGTCGAGGCCATTGACGCTGTTCGGCGTCACGACGACCTCAGGGTCGAGCTCTTCGGCAAGCGCGACGGCCGCCTGCGTGTAGACGTCGTGGTTGAACTCCTCGCCGTACTCAACCGTGTGAATCCGGTCGACACCCTCGCGGTTCAGCGACTCGGCGAACTCCTCGACACCCCCGGAAATGACGGCCGCATGGAGGTCGCCGCCCGTAGCGTCCGCGAGCTCGCGGCCCGCGGTTAGCGACTCGAAGCTGACGTCCCGCAGGTCGCCGCGGCGGTGGTCGGCGACGACGAGTACGTCGCTCATTCGCCGACCACCCCCTTCTCGCGGAGTACATCAGCCAGTGCGGACGCCTGCTCGCCCGCGTCGCCCTCAAGGTACTGGGCGTCGCTCTCGGTCTCCGGCTCGTACATCGCCGTGACGTCGAGGTCGCTCGTGACGTCGTCGGCGCCGAGCCCGAGGTCCTCAAGGCTCTGGACGTCGGTTTCCTTCGACTGGGCCTGCCGGATGCCGCGCAGGCTCGCGTACCGCGGCTCGTTGATGCCCGTCTGGATGGCGAGCACGGCAGGGAGCTCGACGTCGGTGAGTTCCTCGATGCCGCCTTCGAGTTCACGGCGGACGGACGCCACGCCCTCCTCCAGCACTTTCTCGGTGTCAAGGGCGTTCACAACGGCCGCCCACTCGTAGCCAAGTGTTTCCGCGAGCGCGATGCCAGTCGCGCCGAAGCTGTCGTCGTTCGCTTGGACACCCGAGAGCACGACATCCGGGTCCTCATCCTCGACGACGGCGGCGAGCAGTTTGGCCTTTGTCTCGACGTCGAGCAGGTCAACATCGTTGATGGCGTCGTCCCAGACCCGGACCGCGCGGTCCGCGCCCTTCGCGAGCGCCATCCGAATCGTCTCCTCGCTGCGCTTGGGTCCGATGGTGACCGCGACGACTTCGACGTCGTCGCTCGCTTCCGCGAGCTGGACGCCCTCCTCGACGGCGTAGTCGTCCCACTCGTTGAGGTCGTAGTTGAGGTAGGTCTCCTCGATCTCCGTGCCGGAAATTTCGAAGTCGTCCTCGACGGTCGCAACCTCCTTGACAGTGACAAGGATCTTCATGTCACAGCAGAAATATCCTGTATTGTTAAGTTTTATCATTAAATAGAGGAGAGAGCGACACCCAGTGTGTATCGAAGGGAATGGTATTTACTTGACTGTTTCTGGGGTTGCGTCATCCACTCGCTAGCCTGGGTTTCCGTTGGGCCAGTTGGAACCTCAACGAGGGAGCTCTCCTTCACCACGTTATCATAGGTCGCTGGTGGTGTTTCATGAATTCCGTCACCACCACGGACCGATGGTTCGGTTTCGAGGGCAATATGAATTAACGGGGGACAGTCACTTAATGCATCCTTTAGACCATTCATTACATTCATGTCGCCTGGACTAGGGATGACAATCGTACCTGCAACTTCACCACCTGACTCGGCATATCCCCAGGCATTATGAGAAACCGCAGTCTCGTGACGGGCATACCTACCTCAATTCCAAATTCATTCATGGCCTTATTCAGCGGGAGTGTCTGCCTGCATGGGATGCCGAAGATAGTTTCTACGCCTTCTGCTGAAAGGCGCTGACTACCTCATCACCAACGGTCATACAACCCCTCTGTTTTCGGAGGTTTGCGGGTATTCAAGTTCAGTTCTGTGGTAGATATTACTGACACCCAGTCGATCCCTAAAGTTGATCATATCGTGAGTGAGCACCGTAGTGTTCAGATAAGGGTTGAAGAGTGGGGCGTAGCGTTTTCTGCGTGATTCATGCCCGAAAACGTACGCCTCAGCGGTAGTCTCGACCAATTTGACTTAGATTTTGTGGAGCGAGAAGCGACACCGCAGATGCTGATGAATCTGAGTATTCAGTTATATCTGGCTGTACTATCACTCTCGAATACTGTTTCAGTTTTTGATGTTTTTGGTGTCAAACGCGCTCGGTCAACTGTCCATAACTGGGTGCACAAAGCAAATTTACAGCCCGAAGATGGACAGTCTCCGAATCACGTTGCGGTTGACAAAACTGTGATCCAACTCAATGATGAGAAATATTGGCTGTACGCAGCTTCGATCCAGAAACGAACAAGTTGCCCCATACGGGGCTCAAACCGACTAAAACGAGGTTCTGTCTCATTCGTTTCTCACCGAACTCAGTGCGAAACACGACGTCGATGACGCCGTGCTTCTCGTCGATGGCTCGAGATCGTTGCAGGCTGTGTGTCATCGGCATGGCTTCGATTTCAGATGCGAAAAAACATGGAAATCGGAACGCCTTCAAACGTGTATTCAGAGAAATAAGAGGCCGAACCGTATGTTTTTCAAACTGTTTCAGCAACGCCGAAGCAGGATCAGCCGACGATTGGATGAGGTCATTCAGGTTCGCATGGAATCAGCTTATCTGAACACAGTGGTAAGCACACCTACTGAACAGTTGATCCACCCTAGTCTCTTTGAGATCACCCTGACCTGCTCACGCCATATGCATTGAGATGACCAGTCTCAACTGCTGTCGACCCCCGGCCTGTGCGAGGTCATGCCTGCATCCCCGCGTCCTCCACAAGACAATCAGGGGAACCGAACGCGCCGACAGTTCCTAGCTGCAGGAGGAGCGGTTGCCGCTGCTGCCCTTTCTGGCTGTAACGGGCTGCTGGGAACCGGGCCACGAACACTTGAGACCGCTGTGCACGAAAACTCAGCAGACGAACTGTCGTGGGACTTCCCGGACCAATCCGACGCAGAGAGTATCGGGTACGTCGAAATCCACAGGGAACCACAATTCGACTCGGAAGAATCGATGCCGGCGAGAGGGTTCGGCTTCAACGCGAGCAGTGATCCGTCATCGTCTTACGAGCTGGACCAGTTCACGGTGGCGTTCGACACCCCGAGTACCTATTCCGACCAGCACGTCCAGATCACTTACTTGGTGAGCCCACCAACGCAGAGTGACAGCTTCAACACCTCCTATCAGCGTATTCAAGCTGGAACGACACATCGGAAGCTCGTGATTGAGATGAATAAAATCGATACAGGTGGGACAATCAAATTCCCCGTCGGCATTCGGGACGCTCAGTCTCTCCCGTCAAAGTTACACTGTTCGTTTTCGGTTCAGGCATCCGAACCCGGAACGTTTGGCGAAACAGTAACTGCATCGGGTTCTGGCACATTCGAATTTGGTTGAGACGGAGCGCAGCCTCGGTTCACCATCTGTGACTGAAATACGGCAGAATGACTCGGTTCAATGTCTCCACTGAGGAGTTCATCAATGTACTCAGATATAGCGGCGTGGAATGCTGTTATTGACTATTTGACCGCTATAACCGCTTGATTATCCGTTCCCCGTGCTTCTCACTCTGTTGAAGAACGTTTCATATTCAGCACTCGGTTCCTCATATAACCTAAATAGGTCGGATCCGATTGTGCTAAATACAAGATGTGGTTACAGCATCAGCCATAGTCTGTCTATTGTTCGTATCAGCCAGTCCGACGCAGCCATCTCCGTTTCCCGAGAGTACATCAGGTTGCCCTGAACGTCGAGGTTTCTAAAGCAGGTAGCTCACATTTCGCGTACGGTCACAGTCCCTACCATATTAAGAGAATGTAGGAGGCACAGATACGGATACGTACCCGGTTCCTCAAACGTATGAATGAATGGCCCTTCTGGAAGTATATCGCCCTTTCGCGCTGTTCCCCAGTCCTCAACCGCAGCCTCTGCCGAAGCAAACCCTCCACTTGCAAAGTACTCACCGTTCTCCGGGAACACCCTATCATCACCCTCGGGAATCGCCTGTCCGCCATCCTCGCCGGTCACGGAGTGAGCGATCCCCGTCCCGTTCACCCACCCGACGCTGTCACCTGGTTGAACTGTCAGTGACTCCGGGTAGTATCTCATCAGGCCCATCTGGATGACGTGGTCGGTATCGGGCTCGACGACTTTGGGAGGTGGTGGAATTTCGCCTGCCGACGTCCGAACCACGACTTTTCCGGCCATCGTCTCAAAATCCTCATGTGGAAGACAACAGTAGTGATAGTGTCCAGGGACGGTAAACTGGTGCGCAAACCTGTCGCCCGGACTAAGCAGTCCGGGATCCGTCTGTTCGGACCGAGCAGCGATTTCGGAGTCAAACCCACCGCTCGCGAAGTAGTCCGCCTCTCCGGGGATTCGTTTTTCGTAGGCAGTAACGGTATGCTTGAGACTCTCGATATCCCACCATGTGACTGTCTCACCAGGGTTGATGACAAGCCGACCAGGGTTGAACCCGTTGGACTGGACATCAATCCGGGGTTTTGGTGGTGGCACCCCAGGGATAGATGTAGAGCAGCCTGCGACGCTGGTGAGTCCAGCCATGGCAATACCTTGGAGTAGCGACCGTCGTGTCCACTTCGCCATTACGTTCTTTTGCACCCCACAATGCAATACTTATTGGGTAGATGATTGCTATGAGAACTGAGTCAAAGAGAGGTCTTAGGGCATGGATTTCTGGTTGACAACTGTGTAAAATAAAACCTATGCTGATCGTTTCAAATTTATATATCGCAATTGAAACTAGATACCGAATTGCCTTTTTAAACTGAAGTGTAGATGGTTTGTTAATTTATGTCTGACGCAACACCGATGTTGAAGTAATATGGTAAAAAACTGTGAGGTATGACACGGCAGATCCGAAACTACGTCGGCGGCGAGTGGGTCGACACCACCGGCGGCGACGGCGAACCCATCGTCAACCCTGCGACAAGTGACACTCTGGCCGAACTGACCTACAGCAGCGATGCTGATGTGGATCGCGCTGTCGCCGCCGGCACCGAGGCGTTCGAGTCTTGGCAGAACAGAGCGGTCGAGGAGCGAATTCAGCCGCTCTTCCGTTTCAAACGACTGCTGGAAAATCATCAGGAGGAACTCGCGGAGATTCTTGTCACTGAACACGGGAAAACGAAGCAGGAGGCGATGGGCGAACTCCGGCGGGGCATCGAGAACGTCGAAGTCGCCTGTGGCGTCCCCTCGATGATGCAGGGAGGCCACTTACCGAACGCTGCTCCCGATATCGACGAGACTGCTGTGCGAAAGCCGCTCGGAACATTCGTCGCCATCACACCGTTCAATTTCCCCGGAATGATCCCATTGTGGTTTCTCCCGTACGCAGTTGCGACGGGCAACACGTTCATCCTCAAACCGTCTGAGCGGGATCCACTTGTCATCCAGCGTATGTTCGAACTCCTTGACGAGGCCGGCTTCCCCGACGGCGTCGTCAATCTGGTCAACGGCAGCGTCGATACGGTGAACAATCTCATCACCCACAAGGGCGTCGCAGGCGTCTCCTTTGTGGGATCGACACCGGTAGCCAAGCACATCTACGAGACGGCCGCCGCCGCCGGCAAGCGCGTCCAAGCACAAGGCGGTGCGAAGAATCATGTTATCGTCTCTGACAGCGCTGACATTGAGTTCGCGGCCGAAAAGACGCTCTCGTCGGCGTGTGCCTGTGCCGGTGAGCGCTGTCTGGCCAACGATGTTGTCCTCGTCCACGAGTCAGTCTACGAGGAATTCGCCGAGGAACTTACCACGCAGGCCGACGAGATGACAGTCGGTTATGGTCTTGACGACGTGGACATGGGTGCCCTCATTACGCCCGAACACGAGTCCTCCGTTCGGGAGTTCATCGACAGCGCAATTGATGACGGTGCGACCCTGCTTCGCGATGGTCGTGACGTATCCGTCGATGGGTATCCCAACGGCAATTTCCTGGGCCCGACAGTTTTCGGCGATGTCGAGGAGGAGTTCGCTATCTCGCGTGAGGAGGTATTCGGCCCAGTCATTGCACTTGCCAGCTACGAAACCTTCGAGAACGCCATCGCGCGACTAAACCGCAGCGAGTTCGGTAATGCCGCGAGTCTCTTCACCGAACGGGGCGCGGAAGCCAGAACCTTCCGCCAGGATGCGGAGGCAGGGAATCTGGCGGTGAACGCCGGTACCGCCGCTCCAATGGCGTTCTTCCACTTCGGTGGGCGGAAGGCTTCGTTCTTCGGTGACCTCCACGCACAGGCCGATGATATGATTCGGTTTTACACTGACGAGACGATTTATATCGAGCGCTGGCCCTCAGCCTAAATCGCAGACCGATCGCGGCCGCCTCTGTCTCGCGGGGGAAGAATATGTTACCTGCTTCGACGAAGATTTGATCTGAAGGTTACAACTGTTTCGAGAGAGGGCTTGACCCCGCTCCGATAGAGTCCAAGACTTGATACATTGAGAGAGCTAGTCTCAACCACTACGCATGATTGGAAGTTGATGCTATAGCAGGTTTAGCGAGCCTATGATTCGTGGTATCAGCCAGACCAGTGAACAGAAACTCAGTCGATGCGTTTCAGACGATCTTTCATTCGCCCCTTTGTGTCAATCGAACAACTATATCAACGTTTTCCCGAGCTTCTCGATAGTGTTGCCACTCAGCGAATTGAATCGCAGTCTCTGGTCTGTGAATCTCGGCTGCGATCATTCCATGTTGAATAGATTCGATAGCTGTACGAAGATTCGAGGGTTAGACGCGAACGGCTTACTAAGCCGGTCTTCACCTCAGATTTGCAATGGCAGGAAACAACGACCGACACGTCGAGGGTAGTGATTCTAGAACGGGGTGCAACTGATCATGCGCATTCCAGTCCCCAATAACAAACTCGTCGCCTTCACGCTGGCAAGTGCCCTCCTCACAGCCATCGTGGCTGGTGGCCTTGCAATGCCCGGCGTCGGCTTCGGGCAAACTGGTGGGCAATCTGACTCGTCTGGAACGTCCGCGTCGGACGCTTCTCAACAGGTTGCTGCCGATACCCCAACGCCCAATCAGGAGTTCACGCCAGCAGTCCAGACACAATCCGGCTACGAGGAGGAAGAGCACGAGGAGTATGACGGAGACGAGGACGACGAAGACCACGAGGAAGAATACGAAGCGGAAGACGAGGACGAAGAACACGAAGAGGATGAGTGACCAAGATGATGGAATCGCTCGCATCGCTCACTACACGGTTCGGAGACAGTCGCCGCGAGTTCGATTGCTGTGATACGACGTTTCGAGTCCAGGCGACGGGTGTCCGGGCCGGCGCTGCGGTGACCGCGGCGCGAGACACGGCCGAGTCACTCGAAGCTCAGCTGAACGCCTTTGATGAAGCGAGTGCCGTCAGCAAACTTAACCGCGGAGGAGAGGTCGTGAATGAGCACATTGCCCGTATCGTTCGCCGTGGACTCGAATACAAGGATCGGACCGATGGAGTGTTTGATATCCATCAGGGCCGCATTGAGCAGGAACTCAAAACGTTCCTGGGTGGCGACAGTGAAACACCCCCCACAGAATTTGACGCTGGAACAGTCCGCGTTAGCGGCTCTCAGGTCGCTGCTGATGTCGAACTTGACCTCAATGGTCTCGCGAAGGGATATATTGTCGATTGTGCTAGCAAGACACTCGCAGGTCTCGGTCGACGTGGGTTCGTCAGCGGCGGGGGAGATATGTCTCCGCCGACCGGCCCGGTCGCAATTGAGAGCCCGTACGGCGACGACACACCGCTGAAGATTCTGGAGACGGACTGGCACGTCGCGACATCCGGCGGATACCGACGTTCACGAAACGGCACGGACCACATATATGACTCGACTACCGAGTCGCTCGGCTCGCGCCACGAGTCCGTTACCGTCGTCGCGCGTCGGGACTGTATGGAAGCTGATGCCCTAGCGACGACGTTGGCCGCACTCCCACTTGATGAGGCACATGTATTAGCCACCGAATGGGATGGGATGGAGGCGCTGATTATTCACGATGGCATCTTCCACACGACAGACGGGTTTGAGACACATGTCAGGGACACATAAACAGCGAATCACTATTATCGCAATCGTCGTGCTAGTCGTGGCCGTTCCGGCCCTTTGGCAAATCAGCGGCGTTCGTGCCACCCAAGCGACCGAAGAGAAGCAAAGCGACCTCGTCGCTCAGACCGTTTCGGAGCGACAGGCACCGGCGGATTACGACGGGGATGGCATCAACGACTCCACCGACCAGTGTCCGACCCGCCCGGAATCAACGAACGGGTTTCAGGACTCAGACGGGTGCCCAGATGTCGTCGAGACGACAGGGGCATCGTAATGTCGCAGTTTGTCTGGCTCCTTGACCGGGGTGCCGCGCTCGTCGCATATCCGGTGCTGTACCTGGCGGTACTCACCGGTGCCCTCTACAACACAGAGTCGTTCGGCGTGCTCCATGAGGCCGCCCAACGCATACACATCGAACTCTCTGTGCTTGCGATGATCGTTACGCTACTCCACGCGGGGCTTGGTATCCTTGACGCGTGGTTCGTCGTCAGCGGTCAGGTTCCAGCGCCGGCATACTCGATGCCGTATTTCTTTGGAGGGATCACCGTCGGCGGCGGTGCACTGCTCATGCTCGTCGTTGCGGTGCTTGGCTTTACTGACGCGAAACGTTTCCAGCAACCATGGGGGCCACGTGTCGTCCACTCGTTCGCGTACGCCGGGTTCACTTTCGGGACGGTTCACGCGGCAGCGATCGGGACTGATTTGACTGGTCTGATCCGCCCCCTGCTGGGCCCCTCAGTTGCGTTTCTCGTGTACGTGCTCCTGTTGCGCCTGCTGATGCTTCGCAAAAGTTCATCGAACACGATCTCGACTTAGTAGCCGTCCCAGAGGCCAAGGATCCGGTCGACGACCTTGTCGGTGAACGAGCGTTGATGAATCGTATAAAGGTATTTGACCTGGTCAGGATCGCTGACCTCGTAGACGACGCTGCGACCGTCGCGCTCTTTCGTGACGAGGTCAGCCTCAGAGAGCTTCGACAGATGCCACGAGATGGTCGATTGCGCCTTGTCCAGGCGGTCGCTGAGCTCAGTTGTCGAGAGCGGGCCGTCCGCAAGAAGGTGCGCGAGGATGCGGCGACTGTACTCCCGTCGCAACGCGTTCATCACTGCCTGGTCGCCTTCGTCGAACTCGGCAGCGGGGTAGTACCGCGTGTACTTGCCGTCGTCCGAGACATCGATCAGCCCTTCGTCAGCGAGCCAGCGGAGGTGATACTGGAGCGTTCCCTGCGCGTACTCAAGATCGTTGAGGAGCGCGCGAAAGTGAACGCCCGGCGTGTCAGCTACTCGCTGGTAGATCGCCCGCCGAGAGTCTAGTTCGAGGTCCGGTTCCGACATTGCTCAGTCTCGCATGAGGGCGACGAAGAACGTCAGGAGGCCACCGAGAATCAAGATTGCACTCCCGTGTTCGACCAATTCGAGCGTCGCATACGGGATATACGGGAGCAGCGGGTACTCAAGAAACACGATGAGTCCGTAGACGGCGAACATCGTGTATCCGAGTGTGACGATTCGCATCCGATTATCGCGTTCCCGTTGCCACGCGAGGAGGCTGAGGAGGCTGAGTCCCCCTGCAAGGACGAAGATACCGAGACTGATGTATTGTTCGAGGAGTTGAGCGAGTGGCATACGTTACTGTCTGTGCATACGGCCGGTGCGACGTGCTCGGCGGTCGGTACAGGTCAACGGATGATGGTATCGGTGAAAACGGTTGGCGTTCAACCGTCGAATCCAATCAAATAGGAGCGTCGTCCGCAGCGAGGACGCCGGCAGTGACACCGACGACGCCGAGCGCCGTGCTGGGCCGGAGTGTTCCGGCAGCAGCGAACCCGACGGCAAATAGGCTGGCGGCGAGCGAGAGGCGGGTGGGCGGCGCAGTGGCGGGCCTCCTCAGGGGAACAGATGCCGACGGTCAGGTCCGTCTCAACCGTGGTGGGTGGACCACCGAACAGCTCCGACAGGGCCATGGGTCCCTCCTCGTCAACGACGGCCGTGAGCAGGACGTCGCCGGCAAGGTCACGGTCGGCGAGCCGATTAAACGCGACCATCACGGCCGCGAGTCCACCCTTCATGCCGCAGGCGCCCTGCCCGTACAGTTTACTATCAAAAGCACCTCGTTTTGATTCCGGCTGACGGAGACTTCAGGCGTTCTGCGGGGCATATTCGTCAATCTAACTGGGAGATGGACGCCGTCTGGAAATATGGCATCGCTCAGACGGCTTGCCTGGCTGTGAGAGTACTCGGGACGATGCTATTGTCTACCAGCTTCGGACAGCATCCCATGTAGCCCCAAGCGGTACCTGATATCAATGAATTTGTTACCAGTTGGAGGAGGACTACTGTACTATGGATAGTTTAGACCCTCGTGTTCAGATTAGCTGGTTCCACGCGAGGCTGAACGACCAAAGCCAATCGTCAACCGTTTCTGCTTCAGCGTTGCTGAAACAGTTTGGGAAACAGATAGTTCGCCGTTTTACCTCTCTAAAGACACGTTCCGCAGCGTTCCGGTTTCCATGTTTTTCGTATCTGAAATCCACTCCGTATCGGTGACACGCAGCCTGTAACGATTTGGAGCCATCGACGAGAAACACGGTGTCGTCAATGTCGTATTTCTCGCTGAGTTCGGTGAGACTGGACTGAGAGAGAACCTTCAGAGTGGTCGGTCTAAGCTTTGTATGAAGCAATTCATTTGTTTGTGAATCGACAGCGGCGTACAGCCAGCACTGTTCATCATTGAGTTAGATCACGGTCTCATCAACCACAACGTGATCCTGTGACCGGCCGTCTTCGGGCTGTAAATCAGCCTTGTGAACCCAATTATGCACAGCCGAACGAGCGCGTTGGACGCCGAATCCCTCAAGAATAGAAACAGTATTCGAAAGTGATAGTCCGGCTAAGCGTGGATGCAACTGACTACTCAGCTTCATCAGCAGTCGCGGTGTCGCTTCTCGCTCCACAAAATCTAAGTCGATTTGGGCGATGCTACTGCTGTAGCTAGCGTTTTCGGGCATAGAGCACTCAGAAAACGCTACGCCTCACTCTTCAATCTCTATCTGAACCCACGGTTGCAAACGTTCAAGTCGGACACAGCCACCCAGCGGCAGCCGGCTAATCACAACAGTCACTGCTCACCACACGGAAGCGGGTCGAAAGCCTGCCGATCGATATAGTAGTGTTTCTGTACACACGCCAACGCTGACTATGGTCGACGGCAGTCGGGACACTACACCTACTGGCCACCGCAGCGACGGCCCGGAAAAATCCCGCCGCTAGTCTGTGCCTGTTGCTGCTGGTGACCTTGGTTATCTGACGGAATCGACCTGACGGTACCACCATGGCTTAAGTATACAACTGCACTACAGAGGAGCCGAATGGGTTCGGAGCCGGAGTCGACGGAGACATCGCTGGAGACACTTCAGGAAGCACTCCAAACGGAGCGGATTACCTACGTTGATACGCTGAATGAAGATATCGGCGCAGTTGTTGAGAGTGCAGACCAGCTTGCCTTCGATTATGTTGTCGGTGACGTCTCTGACTACGGCGTGTCCTCGAATGACCATGTCCACCTTGATCTGGTCCATGAGGGCTCGACGATTCATTGTGTGCTCTTCGGGTACAAGCGGTCAGCTATCGACACCGCAATCGAGGACGGGATGCAGGTGGCTGTCAAAGGCTCACTGTCGTACTACGAGGAGGGAGGCAACGTGTCCGTCATCATCGAAGACATCGTTGAGGTCGGTGAGGGCACGTACCAGCGTATCTACGAGCAAAACCGGCAACTGCTGGACTCGGATGGGTTGCTTGATCCGGAGCACAGACAGGCTCTTCCAGACTTCCCAGAGCGAATCGGGATCGCCACCAGTGCGACAAGCGATGCCCGGATGGATGCGGTCACCAGCATTCACGAGCGGTATCCCGATGTGGATCTCGTCATCCAGAACACGAGTGTCCAGGGCGATGATGCAATGATGTCGATCATGGGCGCGATCAGTGAACTTGATGACGACCCGCTGATTGACGTCATCGTTCTCACTCGTGGTGGCGGTTCTGACAAGCATCTCCGGGTGTTCAACGAAACACCACTCTGTCGTGTCATCCACAAAACCGAGACACCGATTGTGGTTGGGGTCGGCCACGAGAACGACCGAACACTGGCCGATGAAGTGGCTGACAGACGGGTGATGACACCAACCGAGGTGGGCAACATCGTTCCGGAGCGGACAACGCTGAACGCGGAACTGGAAACATTCGAAAAACGCCTCAACACAGCCTACACAGAGACCGTGGAGACGGCACTGGAAACGATGGATGGCCGGCTCACACGTGCCTACGGACGGACAGTTGAGTCAAATCTGTCCGCGTTCGATGCTGAGCTTGAACGCACATACGACACACACGTTCGCGATGAACTGACCGAGCTTGAGAACCGGCTAGAGCAAGCACGAACCCAGTACGATCAGCAGCGAAAACGTGAACAGGAGGCCGCAGCCCATCGCCGCCAGCGTCAGCGGCTGCTGCTCATCTTGGTAGCGCTGGGCTTGCTTGTTGTGGCCTTGCTCCTGTACATCCTGCTTCCACTATGAAAGACGAGACAATCGCCGACAAGACCGACCGGCTTGAACAGATTATCCAACAACTCGAAAACGGAGACGTCTCGCTGGAACGAGCCAATGAACTCCATGCTGAGGGGACGGAACTGATTGCCGAACTCGAATCAGAGCTGGCAGTTGGGGATGGCGAGGTTATTGATCGCTGAAGTCCGGTTCAAACTGTCTTGAGCGATAGTACTCTCCTCACGGAATCAGCTCATATGTCGACTTTAGCCACAGTCTTGCTCCCAATTAGTTCGTCACCCAGCCAATTGAGTCATTGTACTGCCGGAGATACGCTGGCTTGATGTTGCCGTCCAGCTGGGGGACGGACTCACCAGCCCGGTCAATGATTGTCTGTTTCAGCAGGTCACTGTTGGTCTCGAAGTCGGGATTGATATGCAGCCGATAGTCGTGGTCGATGGTGAATAGTTCACGGTCGAAGGCTGCGTGGTGAATTTTGCTGAGTGGGAGGACATTGGTAGGATCCGCCCGGTGCTGTGGGTAATCACTCCAGGGCAAGACATGAGCGACATCCAACAGCCCGCGGTGGTCAACACCGGATATTGGACAGGTTCCATCATACTGGACCAGTACCGTCTCCCGGAACTCCGGGTCAACTGCCCGGGCCTGGACCGTCGTTTCGTAGGTCGTTGCAGTTGGAGCAGCTGTGGTGGCTGTGTCGGGACGTGGATCAGATCCGGCCCACTGCTCGACGGCGGTCTCGACGAACTGGTGGCCCTCATCCGTGAGTGCATACTGGTGACCGTCCTTGTGGACGAGTCCGAGGCTCCGAAGCCAGTTCGCCCGCTGTTTGGCCATATCCGTGTTGGTTGGGTCCCAGCCCAAGTTTGCGTGTGTGTTGAGTTGCTGGTGCCCGATTTCTTCGATTGTCATCGGAGCGGGGACGAGCGAGTACAGCAGGCTACGGAGGCCGACGTTTCGGCGACACATGATTTCGAGCAGCGTTTCGGTCGTTTGCTCAGCGACGTAGGTGGTCCCCTCTGGCCCAAGGCGCCAGTGATGGCCGTCATTTTCAATAAATCCGACATTTTCGAGATAGTCGATCCGGCGCTGGATCGAGTCTCGACTTGAGACTCGTTCGAAGTGGCCCCGGTGCCAGCCGATGAGTTCATCGGGTGTAGGTTGTTGGTCATCAACATACTCGAGGATTGCAGTGAGTGTCTTGACGTAGCTTGTTGCCCCGCCGAACATCGGGACGATACTCCGGAGCCGGTCAGGTGGCATCTCTGGCTGGTATTTTGCAGGTCAGTACATGTCCTTTGGGACTACGCGGTCGAGGAAGGCCACAGAATAAGCACCCATCTGCTTCGAGGTGCTGGAGGAGGAGCTTTCGGCTCTGGTCGGTTGCGAGTTCGGTCAGCGACACGTCATCGTTACTCACACAACTTTCTGCCAAGCCGGGCTCGCTTTGAGTTCCTGAACCGCTGCGCGGAGTTCTGATTGAAGTGCCCCATAATACCGCTTTCGACCAACAGGTGTCTGGATACGGATAATGGCGGTCTCGCTCGTTACCTCAAACAGCGACAGCGACCACTGCCCAGCTTGATAGGACCATGTGCCGAGCGCCGTTGATTGCTCATCGTGAATAGAGCGTGTGCCTAATTCCCAACTCTGTCGTGACAGATGAGGTAGATTGAATGGAACAACATCGGGAAGCGTGGCAGAACAACTGCTCTCACACCGATTGGTATCTACCGCCATAGAACGAAATCTAGAACCGATCAGTAAAAACGTGTCTACTTCCCCGCCTAGAAGCGCCGACCGATCTTCCTCTGCAACGAGTCCTGCAGAAAGCTATCTACCGATGTTCAGAGACGTGGGATGGGGCTGAGGACGGCTCGACTGTGCGGTCAGACGCGAACGTCGGGACGCTGGCCGACGGGACATTCCAGAGCAGGCGTCCCACGAGGCCTATAAAAACCGCACCGGAATACCTCGAACAGCCTGCACAACTCGTCAAAGAATCCCCTCGTAGAACCAGTCACGGAGCAATAAACGCAACACACGTCGAATCCTGAACACGCTACCGGCAGACACGAACGAGTACTGGGGCGAGTGGATCAGTCGACAGTCGCTGTTTATCCATTTTCATTGGGATTGAGCCAGTAGTAGACTACCGTCATGGTAAGTCCGACCACCATTGCGTCGAAGCCCAGTGGTCTCCCGATGGCGATACCAATCCCAAACATTATAGCCGCCGTCATGACTCCTGTCACGAGTGCGTATTCAGCGCGCGAACGGGCGCGGAGCCACTGGTCGAGACGGTTGTAGAGGTCGCTCATTGCACAGTTGCGTCCCGCTGATAGCTGGTGAGTACTGTCGGCAACACGACGCCAACGCCAATAAGAACTGCCCATGATACCCACGTAGCGACACTGCCCAGTGAGGCATACCAGAGCAGCACTGCGACGACGATGAAGGGGAGGGTGGTTTTCGTCTGCCTGGAGACCATGGGTTATAGTTGTTGGATAGAAAGTGTAAGCTTACCGCTCCCGAAATCAGGCTGTCGCCCGACCGACACCAACCCAGCTACTGGGAAGCGCCGGGATATCGCTGGGAACAGCGCAGGGTTGGTCTTACCGTCCCATAGCTGGCCGACACTGCCGGGGTTGACGACGAGTCCGTCGTCAAGAGTCTCGGCGTGTTGGATATTTCTGGACTGTCTCTTTGGAGTCCTGACCTCCCAGAACTCCCCTGTAGTGAGGTGTTATAGAACTGTTCACATCCCATCTTCGAGACTCCTGAATCCTCAGTGCAGAGCAAAATTCTATCAGTTCGTGCAACAGACATATGCTTGAAACGCAGTCCGCGGCACCAATGATCGGATTAGAACGAGGGACAGTCGAACTTGTCCCGTATCAAGCGGAGTGGAAACCCCTCTATGAAAAGGAAGTTGCGCACCTGAAAGCCGTTGCAGGTGAGCGACTGCTTGATTTCGAACACATCGGTAGTACCGCGATCGAAGGAGTGCCAGCGAAACCGATCATTGACATACTCGCTGTTGTCGAAGACTTGAAAGATGTGAGGGGCTTTGTTCGAGTTCTCGAGGAGAACGGGTATGAGTACCGACCCGATGACGACGTACACGGCCGGCTATTCTTCGCTAAAGGGCCACGCACGAACCGGACACACTACCTCTCGCTCACGGAATGGGAGAGTGACTTCTATCACGAAAAAATCGCCTTCAGGGAGTACCTTAGAGAGCATCCGGAGGTCGCTGAACAATATGCGTCGGTAAAGCGGGCACTAGCGCAGAAGTACCCAAAAACGAGAGACAAATACACCGCTGAAAAGAGTGATTTTATCCAAGATGTACTTGATCGTGCAATGAGTGAGTAGTTCATATTGAGTGAATATTTCACGCAGTTGCTGGCGGAACTGTCTCGAGAACTACGGCGCTTTGACGAGCAGCGCAAGGTCGTCCACGACCACCCTGATGAACGAGACCGGGATACAGAACCCGGGGACTTCGTGCCACACCGCTTGAGGCCAGAGACGCTCCTGTTCCGGGCCATACACAGAGTGATTCGTTGTGGGAACTGGTCAGCAGTCTTGCAGTCGTCCATCCACCCGGACAGTGAGGCCTTCTTCGCGAGCGTAGTCCGCGACGGCCTTGAACGGAAGACCGAACGAATCGACGGGTGCCTCCTGTGGAATTGGCCAGTCATCGCTGTAGACGACGTAGGAATTGGTGGCAAGGCTGTACTCTCGACCGGCTTCGATATTCTGGCCGTTGACAGCCACACCGATTAGCCGTCCAGCCTCAGAATCGTACTTGACGGTCATCCCGCTGACGTCACCGTGCCAGAGCCGTCCGTCTCCGCGGTGGGGACGGAAGGCCGCCTCCAAGAGGGCTCGTAGCTGTTTACCCGTGACGTGGAGGGCTTCTACCGTACCGCCGAAGGGGTGTACACTGGCCACCTCACCAGCAGTGACCTCGCCAGACAGGGGTCGCCCCTCTCGAAGACCGCCATTGTGGACGAAGCTAACGTTGGTATCAGCCGCCCAGCGATAGGCGTCGGCCACGAGATTGCCGACGCGACTCTCGCCGCAGGTTCGCCGGTCGATATCTCGATGGATCGGGTCATCAACAGTGGCAACAGTCTCCAGCAGGCCGACACCGGCCAACTGTTCGCGGGTCGTGTCGGCCACGAACTCGTCGATAGGTCCCTCGGCTGTCGAATGACGGGTGGCAATCGGCGAGCGAATACCGTCGAAGAGCTCGACTTCCCAGACCACCTGCCCGTTCGCTCCGGGGCGGACGATCAGCGTTCCGTCGACAATTTCGTGGCGTTCCCTGTGGACGTGACCACCGAGGACCGCATCGACGCCGTCAACGGCCGCAACGTCGGTCTCTAAGTCGCTCCGCAAGTGTGCGAGAACGACGAAATGATCGACACTGTGACCGAGTTCACTGACCGCTGTCCGCACGCTCTCGACAGGACTGGTCACGTTCAGCTCTGACGCGCCGGTGGGCGCAATCCGGGGAGTCGCAGGATCGATTACGCCGACGAATCCGACTCGCTGGGCATCCCGGTGCAGGACTGTCGTTCCGTCTAACCCAGCGAAGGGAACGCCACACTCGTCCTCACTCTCCCCTTCAAAGACGTTCGCGACAATCCACTCCTGTGGACTCTCCGAAACCACGTCCAGAATAGGATCAGTTCCAAAGTCGAAATCGTGGTTTCCTAACGTCCCGATGTCGGTACTCACTGCCCGGAAAAACGGCATCGCTTGACGCCCTTCGCAGTAGTGGGCGAGGACACCCGGTGCAGTGTTGTCGCCGGTGCCAGCGACGACTGCGTCCTCCCCGTATATCGACTGGATGGTTCCGGCAAGCCGACCCATTCGCACAGGATCGTCACAGGCGTTCTCAATGTCTGAGTAGTGAAGCAGCCGGACCGACATCGCTCAAAACTGATTCCAGCGGGGCATAAAAGTGTATTTCGCTTGTGATATATTATCCCAGGGCTCCCGCTCTGGTCCCCAGCGAAACCGTCTCTATTGCTAGGCGAGATGCGTTTTCCGAAAAATAGCCTCGATTGGCGCGTCCACCACTTGTTACGATCCGATTTCTTTAGGTCGATTGTTCGGCCAGCGTTTTGAGTTCCACCAGTCGCGGCAGTTCTGTGACGCCGCTCAGTACAACCAGAATCGACAGCGTGTTTTGATCGGGCGTCGGCATATCGCCGCTCCGAACCTCCGGTGACTGGAGTTCCTCTGTGAGCCATCGCCGCCCGTCGGTAACGGCATCCCGAATCAACCACGCGGGCGGCCCGGCAAACACAGCAAGGGCTCTATCAACCGAATCTAGCTCACACTGGGCTGTCAGTTTGCCACGCACCGCTCGGCGGAGTGTCGTCTCGACGGCGTTGTACGCCTCGATTTCGTCGACATCGTCTGTGCTGTCACCGAGAAAGCGGTTTTTGAGCTGGTCTATAACTGTCCCGTCACCGCTGCCAGCGTCCGCCTGCAGTTCCTGACTGGCGTAGCCAAGCGTTGTGAAGCCCGAATCCGAGAGGGTATTGATTATTTCGCTGGCGTCGACAACACTCTGGCCGACAGCGTCGGACGCCGTCGCCTCACCCGCTGCAAGTAGCGCCCCCAGCCGCGTCACAACTGTCTCATTCAGCGTCTCGGAGGCCGCCTCGACCGTCTGCCCGCTGCCGAGCCACGCTTCGTTATCGAACAGTATCTGCCCGTCGACGGGCGATTCCAGCGCCCGAAGTGCCTGCATCGTGTTCGCGGCTGCATCGTCGTCTCTGCCTGCGGGTAACACCGCCAGACAGTAGACTGGGATCGTGTAAACCTCTCTGAGCGCATCAGCAATGTGGGCCGTGGCGCCGCTGCCCGTCCCGCCCGCAAGCCCAGCCACGACGACGATGGCGTCAATGTCGCTTGTTACCAGTTCGTCTATCGCCCGGCGAACTTCGAGCTGTTCGTCTTCGATAGCGGCGGTCCCGCTCGTTCGGTCCCCGTCTGTTCCGGTCCCATTTGTTTCGGAGAGTCCGAAGGTATGCCGCCGGTCGGCCGGGAGTGCGTCGAGTTCGTCGAGCGCTTCGGTGTCCGTGTCGACAGCACAGGCCGCACCGAGATACGTTGTTTCGCGGCGTTGATTGTCCTGCAACAGCCGCTCAACGATCCGGCCCCCAGCACCACCGATTCCGACTGCCGCGACTCGCATATGCCGTGTTTAGTGTAGACTGACATTAATAGTCCGACTCGGTACGAGGCCCCACCGGTACTTCGTAGCATGATGAGTAACAGCGGAATAGCGTCTGCGCTTCACCAGCGCTCCCCAAAGCCGGTGTCCGGGATGTCCGGGAACGATACTGTCACATGTCGGAGGAACAGAGGCCTTTCATACGGCAAGCGCTGAGATGGGCCGTGTCTCAGGACCTCGCCAACGAGCCATCCGATTCCCTGTCTGTTACTATCTCCGGCGGGTCGATGGGCGGCCTGTTTACCGGCATCGCTCTTGACAGTGCAGGCCACGACGTGACTATCGCTGAGCAATCGGCCGGCGACCTTCGAAGTCGCGGCGGCGGCATCGTCGCCCAGCAGTCAATCCGCCAGTTCCTCTCACGTCACGACATCGTCGACCCGGCGAGAATAACCACCCGAGCCAGTGAGCGGCGCTTTCTGACCGCTGACGGCGATGTACGGACATCGACACCGGATTCAATGGTGTTCACTTCCTGGGACGCCGTCTATCGTCAGTTGCGAGCGGCGTTCCCGGACGACCGCTACCACACCGGTCGGACTGTCACGGGTGTCAGGGCCACAGACGGCACGATTAGATTCGCTGATGGGGACCGGACCACCGCCGATCTGGTCGTCGCTGCCGACGGCGGGCAATCTACAGCCCGTGCGCAACTGTTTCCCGACACCGACCCGGAGTTTGCTAACTACGTCGCCTGGCGTGGTGTCGTCCCGGAAGCGGACCTGTCGGACGCAGTCATTGACGCGTTCGACGGCCGTTTCACATTTTATCAAGGGGAACAGATGCTCATCCTCGCGTACTTCATCCCGGGCGAGGATGGCAGCACCGCCCCAGGTGACCGCCGTCTCAACTGGGTCTGGTACGACACACTCTCCGGGCGAGAGCGTGAGACTATTTTCACTGACACAACAGGTACGAGCCAGCAGTTCAGCGTGTCGCCAGGACAACTCCGCGACCCGGTCGAAACCCGCCAGCGCGAGCGGGCCGCCGAGATACTGCCGCCCGTGTTTACCGACCTCGTTGTAACAACAGCAGCCCCCTTCGTGCAGGCGATTTACGACCTGCAAATCCCCCGGATGACAGTCGACAGGGTCTGTCTGCTTGGTGATGCAGCGTTCGTCGCCCGACCGCACACTGCCGCTGGCACTTCGAAGGCGGCCAGTGACGCCGTTGAACTCAAAGCCGCTCTCGACCGCCACAGTTCGCTTGGGGACGCACTGGCGGCGTGGGATGATGCCCGGACCAACTACGGAGCGCGTCTCGTTGCGCAGGGCAAGCGAATGGGCGACGAACGGTTGTCCCTTGGGAGTTGATGGACTACCGTTCTGCGTGCGGGTCTCTCGGGTATCGGTTCGGTACTGGCTCTTAGATTCTGGCGTTGTCTTCCCGCATTGTAAGAATGGACAGCGTGTTACTTGTCTGCTGCTCCGCTAGTCAGTATATGACACTCGTTGTGCCGTTCGACGGCTCCGAGCTGGCCGAGGCAGCACTCGTCCGGGCGACGGAGTTCGGCACCGTCTTCCAGGAGGATGTGCTGGCCGCCAGTGTCATCCGGGATGGGAATGCCAAGTACGCTCGGGAACACGACTGGATCGGACCGAACGAAGACTTCGATCTGGAGACGGTCGTCACCTCACTGCACGAACAGGTGATGGACCTGTGTCCGAGTTCGGATTTCCGGCATACAGTCGTAGATCGGTACGCGCCGGCTGGGGCTGTAGCGAAAGCCATCCGCAAGATGGCCAAGAGAGAAGACGCCTCAATGGTATTCATCGGAAGCGAAAACGCCGGCCACCTCGTCACAAGCATCAGCAGTGTTGGGGGATCGATTGCCTCGGACGATGCCTACGACGTTGTCATCGTTCGACATCGTAACCCGTCGAAGATCGCCAAGCTCAGGAACACGTCCCCGCACAGACAACAGAAATCCGATTTTTATCTCCCGGAATAGGTAACGACGGTCGTTCGGCAAAACAAGTATTGAAGATAGAAGATCGTCCTTGAACGCTTTTCCGCCGAATATCTTCGTGCCCTGTCTCACCGATTGGGAACCTGTGGTATCGTTCATTTAGCAAACGCCGTGGGAACCACGTATGCAGATACGCGCTGTCCAACGGAGTGATGCCCGGTGATGAAACTGTCACGGCGCGACTTCCTGACCGCGGCGGGTGCAGGGACGGTCGGCGCGCTTGCCGAAGGGGCATGGGGCGCGACACAGTCCACAGAACCGATAACAAGCGTTGACAACCCGCTCAAGTCCTATCCGAACCGGGACTGGGAACAGGTGTACCACGACATCTACGCCTATGACGAGGTGGACTGGACGGTGTGTCACCCCAACTGCACCCAGTCGTGTGCGCTGAACTTCTACATGAAAACGGCGTCCCGATACGGGCCGAGCAGGTCCGCACCGAGTTCGGTGCGCTCGCTCCCGGCGAGTCACTCCATCTCGTGACTAATACCCGGCCGGGTAACGTCAGCGGAACGCTGGAAGATCTTACCGCGACACCGCCACGGATGGCCATAGAACAGAAAGGGTCCGACGTGTGGGCGCTACAGATATCAAAGACCGACCCAGACACAGCCGAAGACGCGGCCTGTTAACGGACGATCAACTGGGCAATCCTCCCTCTTCTGATAGCGCGTCCATGGCTGCGCGGCAATCACAGAATCGACAGACTGCAAGCAGATATCACAACCGTTTTTATTACCAACTGTATATCGGTAGGTGGGTTCTGGTCCTCGCTCAATTTCCCCTTGAATCCAATCCAGATCATCGATTGGCCCGAGTCCAGAACCTGTCGTCGTGGATGACGACTTCGAATGGTGTGTGCATGCCACTCCCCCCGGCTGCCCACCATTCTTTTACTGACCTGAACTGAGGAGCGGACAGTACTGGAGACACTTGTGCAGACATTCGATTGTCGCCATGCCGTGTTTCTTCAGCACCGAAGCGGCTACAGGACAGTTCGAGCATACCAGCGTGGCTCTGGAGCAAGTGTATACATTGAAACCCGCCGCATACACATCGGTGCATGCACCAGGGACGGGTGGGATATCTACTTCAGAAGCTAGCCTGCTTCAGCGAATCGGGGCGCCCGTCGAAATCAAAACTACGGGCTCGGACCTGTTACCTGCAAATTGTGGTCTAATCACTGCGTTGCCTATCTGGCCGTGCTAAACTCGGAGTCAGCGTGGTCAATTGTCCGCGTTGAAAACAACAAGTGGACTCTAGCAGACCTACTGTATCCGGGTCGCGACAACAGCCCGGGTCCTGTATCTATTCAAGGAGGTCCGTCGCGCGATGCTGTCTCTGACGGTACGGAGCCTGTCAAAACGGAGAAGGGGAACCCAGGTTGGCAGACACTGGCGTTGGCCCCACTGACTATATATGCCCCATAAACATAAGTCTTTTGACAATAAGTCGATAACATTATCTACACAGTTGAGAAAATAATAGGCGATGCGAGCTCCGATCGCCTACATTACTTTCTTTCGCAGATAGGCCGAGACGGCTTCACTGATGAGCACAAGGCCCAGAATTGAGATGAGGATCGTCAGGACTGCTTCCCAGTTGAAATAGTTGATCTCAGTCTGCAGCGGGACGCCGATACCGCCTGCACCGACGAACCCGATGATCGTCGACGCTCTGACGTTGATGTCCCATCGAAGCGTCGCGACGCTGATGAACGCCGGCTTGATCTGTGGAACGATACTGTAGATGAGTACATCAACGGGCGATGCCCCAGCTGCAGTGACCGCCTCAACAGACCCGCGGTCAATCTCTTCGATGGCTTCCGCGATTAGCTTTGCAGTGAACCCGATAGATCTGATCGAAATCGCCAGCACGCCAGCGAGGGCCCCAGGGCCAAAGATGACCACGAAGATCAGTGCCCAGATGATGACGTTAACCGAACGGGTAAACGAGATGATGAACTTACCCAGCAGGTACGCCGGCTTGTTGGGTGCCGTGTTGCTGGCACCGAGGAACGCGACCGGAATCGCCATCACGATGGCCAGTGCCGTGCCGAGGATCGAGATGTTGATCGTCTCAAGCAGCGGCCCGACAATCTTCCGGGAGTATCCGACATTGGGCGGATACATCCGACCGAAGAGGTCGGCCAGCTCACGTGGGGCAGTCACGGCGTAGCCGTAATTCACTTCCATGGCGCGCCAGGCTGCGACGAGAATGACGAGCCCAGCCAGCAGCCCGAAGAACCGGAGTAAGCGCTCACGGCGATCAAACCGGCTCCAGGAGTCAGTGCTGTTTGACATTATTGGATCCGCCTCCGGGCGAGGGCGCTAACACCTTCACCGATCATAACGATCGCGACGATGACAGCGATGATCGCCATGCTGAACTGGTAATCGTACTTATCGAAGGAGTTCAGCAGCGTGATCCCGATACCACCCGCTCCGACAATCCCGACGACAGTGCTGTGACGGAGATTGATGTCGAGCCGGTAAATCGACAGCCCAACAATCCGGGGCATTACCTGCGGGAGGACACCATAGAGATACGTCTGGACGGGTGTCCCGCCGGCAGCGGTGATCGCCTCCATCTGCCCGCGGTCGATATCTTCGATCTCCTCTGCGAGGAGTTTTGCGAAGAATCCGATCGTTTTGAACGCAAGTGCAAGGACACCAGCGAGCGGACCGAATCCGACCGCTTTGACCATGATGATCGCAACGATGAGCTCGTGGAGCGAGCGCGTGACGGCAACGATGCTGCGACCGACGTAGTAGACTGGCTTCGGCGAGAGGTTATTGGAAGCCATAATCGCGACCGGCACGCTGACGATGATCCCCATTGTCGTGGCGACAATCGTCATCACGATACTCTCGACGATACCCTGTATGAGGAGTTCTCGTTGCGACGGAGTGTACGCCGGTGGAAGCATACTCGTGACGAGTTCGACACCGGCTCCGATCCCTCGAACGAATCGGCTGGGGGAAATCCGAAGGTTCCAGAAGCTATACGCGAAGAACAACAAGATAAGCCCGTAGATGAGATACTTGACTTTCTTGTTGTAGAAGACTGTGGGCCGCTCCCAAGATTCTTCAACGGCCGATCCAGATTCAGCAGCCATATTGATTAGTCACCTCGTTCAGCAATGACGTCATCAGAATCAGTGCTGCCACCAGCACTCGGCTCTTCGCGGTCCGCAATTGATTCACCGCCACGATAGATCTCGTCTCTGGCCGCCTGATCTAGATCATCAGGTGGACCGTTAAAGACGATCTCACCGTCACTGAGGCCGATGATTCGGTCCGCGTAGTCGACTGCTAGATCGACTTCGTGGATGTTGATGATGATCGGGATATCGTCTTCGTGAGCGATGTCCGTCAAGAGGCTCATCACCTCCCGGGAGGTGTCGGGGTCCAGCGCGCTCGTCGGCTCGTCAGCGAGCAGTATTTTGGGTCGCTGAATGACGGCACGGGCGATACCAACGCGCTGCCGCTGCCCACCGGAGAGTTCATCTGCACGGTTGTTTTCGACGCCCTCCAGATTCACGCGACTGAGGATTTCCCGTGCGCGTTTGATATCCTCTGGTGGGAAGTTCCGACGGAATGCGTTCCACGTACTGAGATAGCCCAGCCGACCGGAGAGGATGTTCTCCATGACCGTCAGGCGCTCTACGAGATTGAACTCCTGGAATATCATGCCCATATCGCGACGGACATCACGAAGGGCTGACTTCTCCAGCCCGGTCACCTCTGTATCATCAAGCGAGATGCGCCCGCCAGTTGGCTCGGTCAGCCTGTTGATGCTACGAACGAGCGTGCTTTTGCCGGCCCCGCTTGGCCCGATAATCGCGACGATCTCGTTACCACTGACTTCGAATGAGACACCTTTGAGTGCTCGATCACCGGAATCGTACGTTTTTTCCAAATTATCTACAGTAAGCATTATTTGGTTCTCTTCTTAGCCTTCGATGTTATCGATCTGGTACGTGATATCGTTGTTCTCCTGAATCTGGAGGATGATATCGTAGGTCGTAGCGTAATCAATCTCCGTCCACGTTCCGCGACCACCGAACACCTCTGCAATCTTGGTGTCCGAGTAGTCGTAGTCGATGAACGCCGCCCTGATACCCTCCTGAATTTCCGGTTTCAGGTTGTAGCGGTAACAGAAGCTCGTCGTGGGGAACGGATTGCTAGCCCACACTACTTTGAGGTTCGTCGGGTCAATATTGTCTGCCTCTGCAACGCGTGTGACACAGGTGCTACAAACGGGGGCGGCGTCGTAGTCGTCGTTTGCGACGCCCAGAATGCTCTGTTCGTGGCCGCCGGAATAGCTCACTTCGTAGTCTTCGCCCGGAGTGACGCCCTGGTTCGAGAACAGCGCACGCGGAGCGAGATTCCCGGAGTTGGACGACGGCTCGGCGTGTGCGACGCGCTTGCCTTTGAGGTCCTGCAGTGAGGAGATCTCGTCGTTATCTGCCTGCGTAGCTAGCCACAGCCGATAACCGAAGTCACCTGCCTTCGAAATCTGGAGCGAGAACGGGACAGCCCCAGCCAGGTTCACAGCAAAGGGCGTCGGCCCAGTGGAGAACCCGGCGACGTGGAGGCGTTCGGACCGCATCGCCTCAACCTGCGACGCGTACGAGTTGAGGGGGAAGTATTCAACGTCTTTCCCGGTCTCTTCTGCGATATTGTCCATCAGCGGTTGCATCGTATCCCGATAGACTGCCGGGTCTTCCGTCGGCGTCATCGCAAACGCAATACGGTCCGGATCAATGAGCTCGTCTTCATTACTAGGAGTACTCTGGACGGGGTCACCGTAGCGAGGCTTCTCGCGTTCCTCCATGTTCTTCAGGTCCTGCAGCGACCCTGTCTCGAAGCCAGCCTCGATGAGCGTCTGCATCAACTGCGGGAACTCCGGATTCGACGGATCGAAGTCGGGGTAATCGTTACTCTGTGTGGACCCACCGTCACCGCTACTGGATCCGTCACTACTATCAGCGCCGTCTCCACCAGATTCTTCGGTGCTCTGGCTACTCTCCTGAGAACATCCTGCAACGCCTGTTGCGAGCGCAGTAGCGCCAATTTTTAACACAGACCGTCGGTCAAATGGGTTCTGTTTCATTGTCGACGCAGACATGTGCGAAACCTGGGTTAAAAAGTATTTATGATTAAATCTGACAAAACCATAACTCACTCGTAGCGAGTTTTAGCCACTACTCTTATAGAATCTGGAATTAGTGTCAAGATTTGATATATGTATGATAGTGAATACTAAGGAGTGATCAAGGGCGATTTTCGATCTCCGCAGGGGCCATGGCGATATTCAAGCCAGCCTCAAGGCCAACACCTATTACCCATCAGTATATTTGTCTCCATATAGAATATAGTAGTATATAGACTATATAAAAATGACGGAACCACCGTTTGTGAGATAAGATGACTGTAATGAGTGCAATCGCGAATACGGCCGTTTTCGGAGGTATAGAAGGGATAACTATCGATCCTGAGATACTACACCTTTTTATCGCAGGTGCACTTGGTATGCTGCTTGGACTCGAACGAGAGTGGGCCAACAAGTCAGCAGGAATCCGCACGTTTACGCTGACCAGCCTGGTCGGCGCTGCCGCAATGTCGCTCAGCGAGCCGATACTACTTGCTTCGGGAGGGGCACTGGTACTTGTTCAAGGAGGGTTGCTCGGGATCCGGGGCATAGTCGCACAGTGGACCGGCGACGATAGTGAGTTGGACTCCGGCCTGTCCCTGACAACGTCGACTTCACTCCTTGTCGCGTACGCGGTCGGGATTCTGGTTGGAGCCGATCACGTCCTGATCGGCGTCATCATCGGTATAACGTCATCGTTCCTACTAGTCCTTCGAAGGGAGCTACACGACTTTGCAAACCAGCTATCGCGAGAAGAAGTACGCAGCGCCGGTGAGTTTGCGATCATCTCATTTGTCGTGTATCCGCTCCTGCCCGGCGGAACGTACGGACCATGGAATGCGATTGATCCGAAACTGGTCTGGATGCTCGTCATCGCAGTCAGCGGGATCGGGTTTGTCAACTATATCGTGATGCAGCGATACGGGAGCAAGGGGATCGCAGTCACCGGCTTCTTCGGTGGTCTGGTGAACTCCACTGCTGTGATCGGCGAAATCGCGGGCCGTGCAAAAGGCAACGCTGGGATTACAGAACTTGCCGTGGGAACGATACTGATCGCTGATGCGGCGATGGCGGTCCGTAATTTAGCAATCATCGTTGCATTCGTCCCCGAGTCGGCAGTCAGTGTTGGACTGCCCCTCGGCCTGATCGCGATCAGTGGGGTCGGACTCGCATATTACGACAGCGACTGGGAGGGTGATCTGGAACTAGATTTCGACTCGCCGTTTAGCAGCGCGAACGCGCTGAAGTTCGGGGTGCTTTTCCTTGCCGTCTTGATTCTCACTGCTGGCGCACAGCGCATATTCGGAACAGCCGGATTCCTGATTACGAGCTTCCTCAGTGGCATGGTTTCGAGCGGCACGACGACAACGACTGCGGTGACGCTGACGTCAACTGGGCAGATATCGCCGGCGGTAGCAGCGCAGGGTGTGCTGGCCGGGACGCTCTCCAGTATCCTCGTGAAAATCGGGTTTGCAACGAGTATCAACCGCTCACTGCTAGCGCCGGTGGTGCGAAAGTCACTCTACCTGTCGCTGATCGGAATCGGTGGCGTGGTTATCAGCGTCCAATTGATATGAACGGGGAGAGCTATCGGCGTGTTTCGAGAGTTGCCGCGGTCATTGCAGTAGAGGAGACACCTGTGCTCTCGGTAGCAGCGGCTTCTGCCGAGGCATCACTGTTTGAGACGGAGGACTCTAGATGACATACACCAGTGCAATTATCGACCTTGACGGAACGGTCTATCGAGGGGATTCGTTAGTTGAAAACGCCGCGGAAGGGATACAAGCGGTGCGTGAGGCGGGGCTCTCGACGCTATTCGTTACTAACAAGCCGATTGACCGGCGAGAAAAGTATTGTGAGAAGCTGAACGCGCTAGGTATTGATTGCACCAGTGATGACATAATCACGTCTGCCACTGCATCAGCGGATTATCTATCCGCGCAGTATCCGGAACGCGAAATCTACGTTATCGGCGAGGATGCCCTGGTCGCGGAGTTGCGCGCCGCTGGGCTGAAAACGACTACTGACCCAGAGCGAGCGGGCACCGTGATCGCATCACTTGATTTCGGTTTTGATTACCAGACGCTACAGGATGCGTTAATCGCACTCACTGAGAACGACGCGCTCTTCGTTGCGACCAATCCGGACCGAACGTGTCCTGTAGAGGGAGGGGAGATACCCGATGCAGCAGGGATGATCGGAGCGATAGAGGGAGTGACTGGGCAGGAACTGGACCAGTTGATTGGCAAACCGTCCAATGTCATCCTGCAAATGGCTCTGGAACGGGTCGGTGGTGAGCCGGACCGATGCCTTATGATCGGTGACAGGCTTGGGACAGACATCAGAATGGGAAACCAAGCTGGAATGGAGACGGTACTGCCACTAACTGGCGTTACCAGTACGGCGGAGTTAGAAGAGAGTGACGTGAGTCCTGACCACGTTGTGACCGACCTTTCAGAGCTGGCAGCGATCGTAGAACACGGACGATAGTTGGAAACGGGGAGCGGTTAGCCGTTTCCACTGCACCACTGCCGCAGGATATTAGTCGAGCACGCCGGGGTAGTCAGCGATGATTCCGTCAACACCGGCCTCAACAAGTTTCTCCGCCTGATGCCATGTCGTTATCGTGTACGGGATTACTTTCCGCCCTTCCTCATGGGCCGTCTCGACCAGATCGATTTCAGCGAAACCCGGGTCTTCGAGGTAGTAATCCTCGTTGAAGAAGGGCGTGTTCATAATCATATTGTACGGCGGCTGGATGTACTCCGCGTCTAGGTCACGGACGACAGAGAGACCCTCTTCGATTGAGTCCCAGAGCAAGTACGCTATCGGAACCTCAGAGTCTGAGTTGCGAACGGACTGCAGCGCAGCCTTTTCGAACGACTGGACGATAAAGTCGTTCTCGTGATTGGAGAGGACATCAAGTGCCTGTTCCGTAAACGGGTCCCAAGTTTCGACGGCAGATGCTGACGCATCATCATCAGGAGAGACACCCGCAGCTTTCCACTCAATATTGAGCGGGATGCTGTCCGGCGTAGCTTCGACGAACTCGTCTAATCGAGGGATCGTCTGGCCGCTATCACGAATCTCGGCATTTAGGACGGTCTGCACATCGTTCTCCCAGACGTACCCGGATTCATCTGTTAGGTTATCTAGCTTATTATCGTGGAAAACGACGATTTCGAAGTCTTCGCCCTCCCAAGGCTTACCGCCTGCAGGAACGAGGTCACACTCCATCATGTCGGTGTCATACCCCTGACTGCGACGACTACCGTACGCCGCCTGTTGGACAGCGGCAATGGTGTTTTGCGGATACAGACCGCGGTAGCCGCGGTGTGCAGCCAGGATCGGTGTGGAAGCCATAGGCGGCTCAGTACTGCTGTGATCGTTTTCCTTGGCAGCCCCAGTTCCAACGATGGAGCCCAGGGCAGCAGCAGACGCACTCTTCAGCACAGTTCGACGGCATATGTCTGGTATTCGAACCATTCCGTAGCTCATTACCTACACAATCTATATATAACTATTGATTGGTAATATTAGTATATACGATTCTGTTTTCTTGAGTTTATGTACGCTGTAGAGCGGCGACAATGGCTATAGAACAGGAGTATATATTGGTATATAGTATAAATATTAGTAGAAACGGAGTTGTAGTTATGTTGAGACGACAGATAGCACGCGCAATAGACGAACTGTACTTGCTGACCTTTCTCGCCAGCAATGGCTCTGCGATAGCGCTCCGCTGTTATCGGGTGAGCCGAGCGTCTTTCTCTGGGTTACAGCCGCGAATTCAGATGGTGCTATCGATAGTGCCGGCTTGTTCGGACGGCTGTGCCGCCGCTGCGTGATAGATGGCTTCGCCTGTCTGTGGATCGAACAGGTGGAGCCGCTCAGCATCAAGCGTCAACGCGACTTGGTCACCCGGCTCGACGGCCGTTCGAGGCTCTGCATGCAGTTTGAAGACCTGATCGCCAGTCCGACACTCCAGCAGGAGGCTATCACCGAGTGGTTCTGTAACGGTCACCTCAGCGGTGAACGAATTCCGGTCGGTCGAATCAGCTAATGACAGGCTCTCGGGCCGAATGCCTAGCAGTGCCTGCGCTCCGGCGGCTGTTTCCAATCCGTCACCCTCGGGTAACGGTATACGGAACGTTGGACCGACAGCCTCGTATTCGCTTCCGTCACGAGTGATATCCACGGAGAGCATGTTCATCGCAGGGTCGCCGATGAACTCCGCGACGAATCGAGTCTCTGGATAGTCATACAGCCGCTGTGGACTATCGACCTGCTGGATGCGGCCGTCGTTCATCACGACCACCCGATCACCGAGCGTCATCGCTTCCGTCTGGTCGTGAGTGACGTAGATAGTGGTGGTGCCGAATTCGCTGTGGAGTTTCGCCAGTTCAGCCCGCATTTTGATCCGGAGTTTGGCATCGAGGTTCGACAGCGGCTCGTCCATGAGGAACACCTCCGGGTCCCGGACTAATGCGCGACCGAGTGCGACCCGCTGGCGTTCGCCGCCGGATAACTCACCGGGCGTCCGGTCGAGGAGGTCCTCGATGTCGAGCACCGATGCGGCCTCCGCCACCTGGCGGTTGATTTCCTCGTCACTGAAATCGCCAGCTGACTTCATGCCGAACGTGATGTTCCGGCGCGCGGTCATGTGGGGGTACAGCGCGTAGTTCTGGAACACCATCGCAACGTCCCGGTCTTTCGGTTCAACCTCGGTGACGTCCTGATTGCCCATCTGAATCGTGCCGTCAGTGGCCTGCTCTAGCCCGGCGATCAGCCGAAGTGTGGTGCTTTTGCCACAGCCACTCGGCCCGACCACGGTCACGAACGCTCCGTCCGGGATCTGGAGGTCGATATTTTTCACGGCGACGACACCATCGAATTCCTTCCGTACGTCCTGTAAGGTTACGTCAGTCATTGGGAGCCTCTCATTTTTGTTGAATCGTAAACGTCTCCAGCAGCTGTCGGCGGAACTGCACTAGCAGCGCCAGTGGTGGCAACAGGGTCAGTATCGACCCGGTCATCACCATGGACCAGGCCACTTCACCGGTGCTAGCCTGACCTCGAAGCAGACTCAGGCCGACCTGTGCGACCTGCAGGTTCTCGGCGTTGATGATTACCAGCGGCCAGAGGTACTGGTTCCACGTGTAGACGAACATAATCACCGACACACCCACGAGAACGGCGCGAGACATCGGAATCAGAACAGACCACAGGAACCGCAGCGGACCGACACCGTCGACCTTTGCCGTCTCAACGAGCGAGGCTGGAATCGATAAGAAGTGCTGGCGCAGGATGAACACGGTCGTCGCACTGGCCAGATACGGGACCGTGATCGCGAGGAAGGTGTTGCTCATGCCAAGCTCCGTCGTCAGGCGATACAGTGGCACAAACCTGACCGGGACCGGGAGCAAGAGCGTAAAGAGAATAAACAGGAACACGGCGTTCTTGTACGGGAACCTGTAGTAGACGATCACCAGCGCAGCCAGCAGCGACACGATCAGTTTCCCGACGACGACGGCAACAGACATCAAGAACGAATTGAGCATAAATCGCCAGAATTCGAGGCCGATGAGCGCACGCCGGTAGTTCGACAGCGCGTGCCCACCGGGAGCCAGATCGCCGATAGAGGTAACGACCCCGGCCCGCTTCGTCGAGACGAGCGCCGCGATCAACACTGGCAGTATGATCAGGAACGTGACGGTCGCTGCGAGCATGTGCAGCGTGAGCTGCTCCGTCTCGAATCGTTGGATGCGTTCACTGGTAGTTCGTCCCGCAGACCGGGAGCGCTCAGCAGCGGCGGTCAACGCAGCAAGGAGTGACCCGAGCATCTTAGCCTCCGTAGTAAGCATATCTATCGCTCAGCCGGAACTGACCGTACATCAACAGCCCGACAGCGATGAACAGCACAACGGACTTCGCCGAGGCGAATCCGAACTCGTAGAACTGGAAGGCGGTCCGGTAGAGGTCATAAATGAGGATGTTCGTCGCACCGGCGGGCCCACCTTTCGTCATGAGGTCGACCATCGGGAACGTCCCGAAAAAGCCGTAGATCGTGTTCATGATGACCAAGAACACGAGCGTCGGGGAGATGATCGGGACGTACACGCGGAGCAGTCGCTGTGTTCGGGAGACGCCGTCGAGTTCGGCAGTCTCAGTCAGCGACTCGGGGACGTTGCCGAGTGCGGCTGTCATGAAGATAACGTTGTACCCGACCTGCTTCCACACCGCGGCGATCAGCACGACGACGAACGCCTGCGGACCATTGCTGAACCAGTTGACATCGACGCCAAGGGCCTCGATGTAGCTTGTGAAGATACCGATGTTCGGGTGGGCGATGAACAGGAACACCAGCCCGGCGACGGCAGGCGGCAGTGCGTACGGCCAGATAACCGCCACCAGATACACCCCTTTTCCGACCTCAATCTCGTGGATAAGAAAGGAGACACAGAGGGAAACGGCCATCACGCCGACGACGACACACGCGGCGAACAGCACCGAGATCAGGACGCTCCGGAGATACTCCGAGGAGGCGGCTAACCGCCTGTAGTTCTCTAACCCGACAAACACGTCACCTCGGGCAAGCGAGGCCCGGTAAAAACTGAGTCCAACTGCACGGACCGTCGGGTAGTAGAGAAACACCAGCGACACGAGCATCGTCGGTAACAGCAACACGCCGGCCTGCAGACGGTCTGTGAAGACTTCTTGCGTGGACATTAGCTGTAGTATCGGTCCAGTTCGTCCTCGACGGCTGACTTCAGTTCGGCGAGTCCCTCGTCGACGCTGACCTCGCCACTGAACAGTTCGACCGACATATCCTGAATTGTTGTCTGGACCTGTCGAGCCGGGCCGATGAGCATCCGTTTCGTCGCCGGCGTGTTCTCGGCCTGGGTCAACTGATCGAACGCGGTTCGGTACATCGGGTTCTCCGCAAACCAGCCGTCGTTTTCGAGCTGCTCAACAGCGCTCTGTCGGATCGGGTAGTAGCCAGTCCCCTTGTGCCAGGTGATCTGTGACTCCGGTCGCCCCATGAACTCAAGGAAGCTGCCGATGTCGTCTTGCCGCTCCTGTGGCAGCCCGGAGGGGACGAACCACGAGGCCCCGCCGATAACCGGGCCGGTTCGGTCGCCGTCTATCGTCGGGTAGAATGCGTTGTCGACCTCGAATCCGTTCTCCTCCGCGCCGGAGCGGATACCAGCAACTGACGCCGTCGAGGTCATCAACATAGCGGCTTTCCCGGTAAGGAATGTGGACGTTGCTTCCCCCCAGGCCTCGATTCCGGGGTTGCTGAACAGGCCGTTATCAGCCATCTCGTGCCACCACTCATACAGCGACCGGGCCGTGCTGTTGTCCGTCCGCATCGTCGTCGGCTGGCCGGCATGGCCGTTCTCGGCGTCAAGTAGCGTCTGTCCGTCGACGGAGTAGAAGTGCTCGACGAACCAGACGTGGTTCGGCCAGGTGAGCCCAGCTTCGGTGACTCCTTCGTCGACAAGCGTCTGTGAGTAGCTCCGCACTTCCTCAAGCGTTGTCGGCGGGCTATCCGGGTCGAGCCCGGCTTCTTCGAACGCTGACCGGTTATAATAGAGAATGGCGTTGGAGTTGTTGAACGGCATCGATGTGAGCGTGTCATCGATAGTGAAAAACGAGGTCACATTCGACAGGAAGTCATCAACCGGGTAGTCGTCGGAGAGCAAGTTTTCCACGGGCTCGACTGCGTCCGTGTCGAGGACCTGCTGGGCGAACAGACTGTCTATCTGGAAGACATCGGGGACTTCGCCGGAATCGAGTGCGCTCAATGTGTTCGTCAGCACTCCCTCGTAGGAGTCCTGAAAAACGAGGTTGGCGTTGATACCCGTCTCGGACTGGAACTGGTCGACTAGCCCCTGCAGTGTCTCACCGTTGGTCCCACCCATGGCATGCCAGATAGTGAGACTGTCTTCGTTGACTGGCCGGACACTGGCACCGCTGCTACTACTACACCCGGCCAGACCCACGGTCCCAACCGTGAGTGCAGTCCCCGATGCTTTCAGAACCGACCGCCGCGATACATCGTCGTACCCGCCACCACTGTGAACCATATCCGGTGCCAGCAATGCATGAAAGATGAATGATTATAATTTCTCTCTATACTGTCCAATATGTATACAAAGGTATTGTGACAGAACAGTAGGCGCTGTCAGTTGCGATGGCGGCTCGAGAATGGCTGTCGGCCCTGAGATGCACTGCGGGAGTTTCCGTCCGGTCACGCCATATCGGAGGGGGGGCGAATTGCAGCCGCTCCGCCAGCAGACGATATTTGATAACGGCTGGCACTATTCGGCATATGCTGAACCACCCGTTAATTGTGTTATCCGCTTATCCGTCAACGTGACACTGTTCGACGAAGCTACACTCAATGAGTTGTCGTTAGACAACCGAATCGGCCTCGCACCGATGACGCGTGTGAGCGCCACCGACGATGGCCGCGCGACCGCAGAGATGGCACAGTACTATGAGCGGTTCGCCAACGGTGGGTTCTCGTTTCTCATTACAGAGGGGACGTATCCTGACAAAGCACATAGCCAGGGGTATCTAAACCAGCCCGGACTGGCGACCGACACGCAGGCGGCGAACTGGCAGCAGGTCACCGAGACAGTTCACGACGCTGGTGTCCCGATTTTCGCCCAGCTGATGCACGCCGGGGCACAGAGTCAGGGGAATCCACATGTCGACGGGGACCAGACGATTGCCCCGTCGGCGGTGCAACCGGAGGGAGAAAAGGCCGAAGCATACGGTGGGAGCGGAGACTTCCCCACGCCGAAAGCAGCCACGGTCGATGAACTCACTGATATCCGCGATGCATTCGTCAACTCGGCGCAGAACGCCATCGACGCGGGGTTCGACGGTGTCGAGATTCACGGTGCGAACGGGTATCTCCTTCATGAATTCCTCTCGGCTGACTTCAACCAGCGTGACGACGAGTACGGCGGCGAACCCGCAAATCGGGTACGCTATCCGCGTGAGGTTGTCGCTGCGATTGATGAGGCCACACCTGCCGATTTCGTCGTCGGCATCCGGGTCTCTCAGTCGACGGCCCTTGATGAAGACCACCGATGGCCCGAAGGCGAGGACGCCGCAGCGGTGTTCTTCGATGAACTGTCGGCGGCTGGGGCCGACTACATCCACGTTACTGAACCCGATGCGACCACGCCAGCGTTTGGCGACGACGGGCCGACGCTGGCCGAGGCCGCAGCCGAGCACGCCGCGGATGAGACGATCATCATTGACAACGGCGGGCTTGGCGCGCCTGACGCGGCCCGCGAGAAAGTCGATGCCGGTGCCGACCTGGTAACGCTGGCGACGAGTGCACTCCCCAATCCAGACTGGCCGGAAAAAGTCTCAAAGGGCGAGGAACTGACCGCGTTCGACCCTGCTGAGTTCCTCGCGCCATCCGCTGAACTCTCCGAGCATGAGGTCCAGACGAGCGGTGCCTCGGCCGACGACTGATAGTAGTGCTGTAACTGTGTACCGGGACGACCCCTTGACGTAGTGCGGTCGGTACCGAATGGTGAGATTTGATCCTAAAAGGGTTTAACGGGGCTGTGGTGGGTGTTTTCGACCAGATGCCGAGCGAAAATTGCTTCAGATTGCTCTTCAAACGAGCGGTCTTGTTGGACTTCCAATACAGCGGCCGGATTTCGGCGACTTTTCACAGCGTTGCCACTCAGACGCCGCGCTATCACGAGTTGAAAACCTCACTATCCGATTCCGGTCTCCTTTTTCAACAGCGTCAGCGTGTTATCTACCGTCACCATCGGAGAGTGCACGTACTCACCGCTCAACTCCACCTGCACGAGTAAATCGACCGTACGTCAATCGAGTAGTGTTGATCAGAATTGGTCGTGAACGAGACCTGCGGCCAAATTGAAACCAGACCGACAAAAAGGCATTCTACTGATCATCAGTTCCATGCAGCGTCAGCTGTCCCCGCTCACCAAGCGAGACACTCCGCCCACTAACAGGATGCCCCCAGCAAGCCCAGCCACGATGCTGAGTGCATCCGTGAGAGTGCATGTCCTACATGTATTTGATACAGTGCTTATAGCGTATATAGTCCCATTTTTTTCGACGTAGGTAGTGTCCGTAGTGTCACCTAGATAATTGAAATCTGGCGGTGACCGGTGGGTTTCGACACTTCCACTGATACGGAGTGTTCGGTCGAACAAGTCTTGACCCGCTGCTGATATGTTATTGTAACTGACTACTTCAGCATCGGGAGAGACTTGCGATTCATCCGTCTCTGTGGTAAAAGCCGAATTTGTGGGCTCCGGGCCAGCAACAATAAGTAGACCGGATATAGCGAGTGCTACTACTGCAGATATGATAAGAGCCCGGCCACTGGATCGGAGTTTCGATATCGGTCTCATTTTATACAGTCACTAAAGTAAATGTGTAAAACTAGAACGATATAAATCTAGCCCAAGTGATACAATATACCATTGAGTTTTTAATATGGGTATATTTTTGCGTTCACCGCTGGTTTAATCGATTCTCTTGTAAACATACTGAGTAGCCGATCATATCCCTGAGCAAAGTCGCGGGGTAATTGGTCCGTATGCATTGAGACAGCCAGTCTCAACTACTCCCGAACTGCGTTACAGCAGTTACTATGAGACAGTCTTCGCTCGCTTTCAGGGAGCCAGATTACACAGTACAGCGATCATAGCTGTCACCTCGTATCTGCAAGTAGCCCCGTCAGGACAGCCGTTCCCAGAGCACCGAGCACCAGTTTCACAGTCGAATACGGACAGACTCGCGTGTAGTTCGACAGGCAAACAGTTCATTCATATGTAAAATGAGAACGACTAACTAGGACTGCTGAGACGTGAGTGGTACAGATGCCAGAGCCAGTCATCGCGTCGGTCGGGGCTTCACCGCTCGGCCGCACGGACCTCCCGGGCCGCGACCTGTTCTCAGTGGCCCTTGCAGAGGCGTTCGGCGAACTGCCCGACCCTGCCGAGATTGTCGAGGCGGTGTACGTCGGGAACCAGTCGGAGAGCTACGAGCACCAGATCATGCACGGGACGCTACTGGCCGAGTGGGCTGGCCTCCGTCACGTCCCCGCCGAGCGGGTCGAGGGGTGTGCCGCCGCGGGTGCGCTCGCGCTACGCCATGCAGTCAAGGACGTTCGCAACGGCGAACACGAGGCTGTGCTTGCGTGCGGCGTCGAGAAAATGACGTCTGCGGGCACCAGCGGTGCGACAGACGCGCTCTCAGCGGCGTTCGACCGCGCCATCGAGCAGCGCTCCGGCATCACCGCACCCAGCCAGTATGCACTGCTCGGCCAGCGCTATCTCCACGAAACCGACGCCACGGAACGCGACCTTGCTGAGATCGCAGTCAAGAACCACGCCAACGCCGCTCGGAACCCCCGAGCGCAGTTCCCGAAAGAGATCGACGTAGCGACCGTGCTGGAATCGGACCCCGTCGCCCCGCCGCTGAAGCTCTACGACTGTGCGCCGGTCGGAGACGGTGCCGCGGCTGTCCTCGTAACGACTGCCGAGCTGGCGGCCGACCTCGACCAACCGCAGGTGCACGTCGCGGGCAATGGGGCTGCTGCGAACAACATCGCGGTCGCCGAGCGGGATATGACTGATATCGCGGGCGCTCGCGTTGCCACTGAGACGGCCTACGAGGAAGCGGGCATTGACGCCGCAGCTGTCGACATCGCGGAGGTTCACGACGCGTTCACCGTCTGCGAGGCGCTGCTCGCGGAGGCCGCCGGCTTCGCTCCCGCAGGAACGGGCTATCAGAGCTACCTGTCACCAGCGGAGCGGGCTAACGGCTGGACAGACGTGCAGTTGAGCCCGAGCGGCGGACTGAAGGCCCGCGGTCACCCCATCGGCGCAACCGGGCTCCTGCAGGCGCTCGAAGCATACGAACAGCTCACGGGGGCCGCGGGAGACCGCGCGGTCGAAGGTGCCGAGACGGCCCTGTTGCTCAATGAAGGGGGTGTCGGGGACGCCGTCACCGTCAGCCACGTGCTCACGACGGCGGAGGCACCATGACGGACAGCGACCTCGATGCGACCGACCCGCGGACACTACCGGGTTTCTTCGACGCCCTCGCTGACGGTGAACTCTTGGGCGGAGTCTGTGCGGACTGTGGACAGGTCCTGTTGCCGCCGCGACCGGCCTGCTACGCCTGTGGCAGTCGCGCCGTCGATGTCGAACCGCAGTCTCGCGAGGGCCAGATCTTCTCGTACACAGCGGTCCACACGCCGCCGCCGGCATTCGAAGCGGACGCACCCTACACGGTCGCTGTCGTGGAACTCGCGGATGGTGGCCGCCTGCTTGGGCGCGTCGCCGCCGACTACGCCGATGTCGCCATCGGTGACTCGGTCGAACTTACGGTTCGTGAGCCGACGGCCACAGAGCAGGAGGTCGCCCTCGACTACGAGACCGACTGGCCGGTCCACGTCTTCGAGCCGCGGTGAGGGACAGGATGGTGAGACAGTGTTGGCCACTGTAACCGCTTGACGCTGCTGATGGGTGTCCGGTTATCGTCGGTTAATTCGGAGCGGTCGGTCAACCAATGTTTCCGTCGTCGATCTGAGACCAAGTATCCAGGCCGACGCGGAGAGCGGCTTTGAGTGCCCCGAGGACGACGGGACCGAAGAGCAGTCCCATAACCCCGAATGCGTATGCACCGCCGAGGATACCGAGGAGGATGACGGCCGGATTGAGCTTTGCGTACCTATCGACGGCGAACGGCCGAAGATAGTCGTCGGTGAGTCCAACGATGATGACGCTATAAAGGAATAACCCGACAGCAAGCAGCGGCTCGTCCGTGACATACAAGTAAACCACTGCCCCACCCCAGACAGGGATTGTTCCGATGAGTGGAACCATTGCGAGTACGATCATGATGGCCGTCCAGAACAGCGCATTCGGGACGCCAGTGGCGGCGAGTCCGACGCCGGCGACGATTCCCTGAACGATGGCAACGAAGACGTGGCCGAAGAGGACGCCCAGCATCACGTCGTCGATTTCGTCGTAAAAATCACGCTGGACGTCAACCGGAAGGGGCACCGTTTGTTGGAGCCAGTCGACCAGCTCATCGCCGTCCTTGAGAAGGTAGTAGAGCAGGAAGAGTGCTAACGCAATCCCGATGAGATGGAAGGTGACCGTACTGAACGCCTGGGTCGACCGTTCGAATATGATTGCCCCGATGTCCCGCCCTGAACTGACGATTTCTCCGGCGATGTCGACCTCGCGTCCGGTAAGTTCCTTGATCCGTGATTCAATTATGTCAAGCTGCACCGGATCGGTGCCGAGCTCTCGGAGTACCCGATCGGCACTCTCCGCTATCGACGCGAGGACGACTACCACCGGCGCGACGACTCCGGCGACCGCCAGCGTCACGAGCGAGAGTGCAGCGACCATCGGCGAGACGTACGTTTCGAGGCGGACCTGCAGCGGATAGAGGACGTAGGCGAGGAGGACAGCACCGAGAATGTACTGGAGAAACGGCCGTATCAGCATGGCCGACAGCACAATGAGGGTGACGATGAGAGAGAGGACAAACCCCTTGCTGAGGTTCACGGCTGCGAGTTTAACGAGGGACGACAAAAAGATTCGATATCTTCACAGTATTGTCTCCGGTGTGTCAGGGCAGCCGTTAGCAATTGACCGGTGGGCGGTCCGAGCAGGATAGGAGCATCCTGGTGTCGACCTGAACATGAGAGACAGCGTCAGTGTGAGCGGAGTAATTACTCGATTTCTAACGTCCCACTGCCGCCGCCGTCCTCCCCATCAGTCTCGTCCCATTCGAGTTCGAACTCGATACTCAGTTCGGTCATGTCGCCTGCCGGACCTTCACGTTCCGCTTTGACTTCGAAGGTCGGTTGGGCAGGGGGAGCCAGCGTTACAGTCTCAGAGCCTGCTTTCAGAGTGATATCGGCTCCGCTGTCGAGATTGTCCGCAACTTTCCGGAGGTATGATGCAATCGCTTCTCGGCTCTGGTCGCTTTCTGACTTGAACAGAACTTCTTCAGGCATACAGAAGGCAATACACAGGCAGTCCCAATAAACCCGACCGCTGTACGGCTAAACCACGATCAAATTCCGGTCTCCCGTCTCTGGACAGTCGGTAAGCTTGGCGGAACACATCTCGAAAAAATCTCGTCTATTCCCAGCGCTGTGCAATCGTCTTCGCGTTGAAGTGTTCACTTTCCGACAGACAAATCGTGACAGAATCCATGTTTTACCGACTCGATATCGGCTGAGTCGGACCAGACGACGGTCTCGTTGACCCCGTCGCAGACGAACTCACCGCCGGGTCAGCGTTGCTGTTCGGACAGGCGGAGGTAGTCACCCGGCCGCCCGATCCATCGGGTCTTCGAGTTCACCAGTAATTGCCTCGAACGCGTCTGTCGCAGTGAGGAGGCCAATGACATCGTCATCTGCCACCACGAGGGCAAGTTCCTGATTTTCGGCCTGACACCGGTCGATGAAGTCACTGATAGTCGTTTCAGCAGCGACGGTCAGCGGCGTGGTTGCCAGTTCTTCAAGCGTGGTCGCCCCCGAATCCAGCACTTCGTAGTTGTGCAACACTGTTGGCGCGTAGACAACACCCACGAACGAGTCCACTGAGTCTTCGATCAACGGAAAGCGGACGTATGGCATTCCGTCGATCCGGTCCATGTTCGTCTCGAAGTCGTCAGTCGTCGAGAGCGCGACAATATCACTGCGATCAACCATGATCTCACTGACTGGCGTCGCGCCGATATCGAGGGCGTTGATAACTTCACTCCGTCGCTCTTCGGAGATATTGAGCCGGCTAAGTGACTCACCCATCTCGCTACGCAGTTCGGCGCGAGTAGTTGCGGGAGTGCTTTCGCCCTCCGATTCGGTCCACGAACGGGAGATTTCGACGCCGAAGAGCCCCAGCAACGCCTTGGCCACCCAGTCCGCTGCGATGATCACCGGATACATGAGCTTTGTCCAGGCGTACAGCGGACCCGAGCCGTATCCGGCGACGAACCTAGCACGCTCGATGCCCAGATATGTCGGTGCCTGCTCGCCGACAATAACGTGCATGAGATTGACCACCACCAGCGCGAGAAGCACAGACAGTGTCGTGTGTCCGCCACCAGTGACGCCAACTGCACCCAGCAGAGGCTCCAGCACTGCTGTGATAGCCGGCTCAGCGACAACTCCCAGCCCGACACTGCAGATAGTGATCCCTACCTGACAGCCTGTGAGGAATATCTCCAACCGCTCGGTCATGTTCCAAGCGCGTTCAAGTCCACGGCCATTACCGAGAAACGCATCCTCTTCGAACTGCCTGACGCGGGTCATCGCGAACTCGGTCGTGACAAAGAAGCTATTTCCCAGAAGTAAGGCGACACCACCGAACAGGCGGGCCCACGTTGCCAGCGAAATAGGCATCAAACGCTGGTTTCTCCGGCCGTTATCTAAATCTACTGCTGCTACGACGTGGTCAGATGGCTTATGTTTGTTTCGTCAGCTTTGGATATTGAGTCCCTCGACCGCTTTCAAAAGCGGCTCACTTACCGTATCTGTGTTAGGAGAAGCGCGGGCGGAAAAATATCCGCGTGTACTTCGTACAAGTTCGTCGACAGTACGTTCACACGGGCGATGACGACTGACGCTCTTCCCGGAGCGCAGTTATGCTGCTGTAGACGACAGCGCCACTGACCAGCAGCGCGGAACCGAGGATAAGCACCAGACTGACCGTGTTCAAGACGTCGATACCGTAGACGTTGCCGATTTCACGGACCGCAACGGCGAGGGCCCCACCAAGCAACATTAGCCCGAAGTACACCTTGATCTCGTCCTCATCAACGATGCTCGTCGCAGCGGAACCCACACGGGCCCCGAGGGCGCTCCCCGCCAGCAGCGGGAGCACAATAGAGAGGTCGACGCCACCGTCCAGCGCGTACAGGAAGCTCCCGAGCCCGCCCGAGAAGACGATCTCGAAGAGGTCGGTCCCGACAGCGATGGGGACGGGAACCCCAATGAGATAGAACAGCGCGGGCATACGGATGAACCCGCCGCCGACACCGAGGAAGCCCGAGAGCAGGCCGGTAACGAACGCGACGCCAAGTATCATCCAGAGGGAGACGCTGACGCCGCCACGGAGCGATATCATCGGCGGGATGCGGTACGACTGAATCGTCTTGGCAATCTCCGGGATGTCGTCGGCGTCAGCGTCGCCCTCCGCGGCATCGTGGTCGATCCCATCGCCGCTATCGCCACCTCGAAGTGCCTCGTAGGTGACGAAGGCTCCGATACCGCCCAGCAGGACGACGTACGTGACGCTGATGATACTACCAGCCAGCCCGAGCGCCTCCAGGTGGATGACGATCTCTTTCCCGGCTTCGATGCCGGCGGTCGTCCCGGCGATCATCAACACCCCCAGTTTGTAATCGACCTGCCCCATATCACGGTGCTTCAGTGTGGCGATGACCGAAGTCCCGAACACGAATGCGAGCCCGCTTCCGACAGCGACGCGGGTGGGATACCCCATCACCAGCAGTGCCGGCGTGACCAGGAACGACCCACCCATCCCGAAGAAGCCAAACAGGACGCCGATGAGCAGGCCGAACCCGACGAACAAGACCACCATCGCCAGGCTGAGTCCCAGTATCTCCATCCGTCACTCCCCTCGTAACCGCTTGACGACACGCTGTCCGAATATCTCTTCCACTGCCCCGTACCCGACGTAGAGGATAGCTGCCTCTAGGAGTACTGCGCCGATGAGCATTGCCGCGTCGATGCTGTCTGCGCCCATTGATGCGAAGGCCGCGAGGTCTACCATGCCGACTCACCTCTGAAGTTGTGCTGTCGTGACTGTATCATACTTTTCTACTCAATCACTCCTAACCGGAGGGTACTGATAACAGTTTTGGGACTAGCGAACAATATTATCGGTAGGTATCACACCGCTAACCCACGGAGATATCTGCATACGTTATGTGGATATCAGTCACGGTCGGGCATCGTTCAAAACCCTGCTTTTAGCCCGTAATAAAGTTGCGCGCGCTGTTCTGTTGCGTTTCCGGAACAAGCTCTCAGTTTAGGCTGGATCTCTAAATCGACCGAACGCCAGGTGAAACAGCAGCTCTACGGACCAACTCATGTCCGTCTATATTGTGCAAACAAAACAATATTAACGGTTGGTCGCCTACCATCGTGTATGAGAGCCATCTATGCGACAGATCTCTCGGCGGCGAGTGAAGCGGCGATACAGAACGAGACGTGTCTCGAGTGCCTCGGACGCATCGGTGTCGATACGATCCACCTCGTCACGGTCATCCCATCGAACGTCCACGCGGGGATGCCAGGGATGAACTTCAGCAAGCGACGCGAACAGGGACTTACGCGGTACCAGAACGTGATGGCGGACGCTGGGTTCGACACCGAGACCCACGTCGTGCGTGGGACCCCCCATCGCCGTATCAATGGTATCGCGGAGGCAGAGAAAGTGGACATGACAATAATCGGGTCCAGAGGCCAGAGTTCACTGGACAACCGCGTCATCGGCTCAACGGCCCGGAACCTCGCGCGGACCACGGTGGTGCCGCTGCTGGTCAACCGCATCGAACGCAGTACCGACGAGCCGGACGTGCTCAGGGAGCACCTGTTCCAGCGGGTGCTCTACGCAACTGACTTCTCTGAGAACGCAACACGTGCCTTCGACGCGTTTCAGTATCTCCGTCACGCGACTCAGAAAGCGACGCTCGTCCACGTCGAATCACCGAAAGATATGACAAGCGAGGAGGACCCATCCGAACAGCTTGCGTCGCTCGCCGACACACTGTCACAGTGGGACATCGAAACGAACGTCGAGGTCCGCCGTGGCGACCCTGCCGAGGAGATACTCGACGTCGAAGCAACGGTGACGCCGACGACGACGCTCGTCGGCTCTCGTGGTCAGAGCCGGATGCGGCGGTTGTTGCTCGGCAGCGTCTCCGAAGACATCGTTGCGCAGGCGAACGGGAACGTCTTCCTCGTCCCGCCACCACGAACCGCCTGAAACGGGCGGTCAGAACGCGCCCATCGCGGTCATCGACCCGAAGCCGACAGCCAGTGCAAGTGTGAACGACCCGGCCCACGCGCCCACCGTGACCAGAATCTTTCGTGGGTCGACCGCCTCGCTGCCGCCGACTGCGGCACCGCTTCCGATGATAGCACTGACGATGATCTCGTTGAACGACACCGGCACACCGAGGAAGACGGCGAGCTGGGCGATGAGGAACGAGGGGACGAGCGCGGCGATAGAGCGCCGCGGCCCCAGTGAGGAATAGTCCTGTGCGAGCGATTTTATCATCCGTGGTGCACCGGTCCACGACCCGACCAGAATTCCGAGGCCACCACCCAGCAGGACGACCGCTGGCGAGAGTATACCGACATCGTCCAGCAGGGGGAGCAACGGACCGACCGCCAGTCCGACCTGACTCCCACCGGCCGAAAAAGCGACCAGTGAACCGAGTGCCAGCAGGACGTGTCTGAGCCCGCCCGACTTGTCGTGGCGGATGTCTCGGTACACCGCGGCCCACACTACGGCGGCGACAGTGCCGGAGAGAACGACTGTTGCCACGACGATATCGATACCGAGCAGCCGCTGGCCGAGGCTCGTCAGCGAACCGGGACCACCGTCAGCCCCGAGAAACGCGAACTCAACGTTAGCCAGCACGACGCCGACCAGCGCCGCAAGCGTCGGAATCGTGGCCGCCTCCGGGACATCAGGCCGCGGCAGCACGCTCGCAATAGCATAGGCGAAACCGCCGCCGACGACCGGTGTCAGAACCCAGACGGCACCGATCTGCTGGTATTTCCCCCAGACGGGGGTGCCACCGAGAGCCATCCCGACACCGATGATTGCGCCGGTAACAGTAAACGCCGTTGCGATGGGGTAGCCGGTGTAGATACCGACAGCCATGAGCCCAGCGCCAGCGAGTAGCGCGACGATGACCCCCATGGCGGGGAGGGTGACGCCGCCGACGAGACCGCGTCCAACCGCTTCAGAGACGTTTGCCCCCTGTGTCACCGCGCCCGCAAGCCCGAAGATGCCGACGACAAACGCCGCCCGCATCGTCGAGATGGCGTTGGCACCGACAGCGGGCGCGAACGGCGTCGCACCGCTGGAGCCGGCACCAATAACCCACGACATGAACAGGCTCGCGAGGCCGGCGGTCAAGAAGAGCGCGAGAAGCTGGAGTTCCATTGTGAAAATCGGGGTAAGTTCAGTCCGCTCCCGTGGGGGATGGATCGACGCCGTCGGTCGCACGGCTTCGACACCACCCCTGCAGGTACGCACCGAGGAACATCCCTGCGAGCGCCCACAGGATGGTCACGTTGCCGATGCCGAGGCTGGCGTAAGCGGCACCCGGACAGATCCCGGAGAGCCCCCAGCCGACGCCGAATATCGCGCCGCCGATCAGCACGTTCCGGTCGAAGGACTTCAGCCGCCGTTCAAACGGGTCGCCAGTCAGTGGCGCTCGATCCAGCACACGCGGCATGACGAAGAACACGATCCCCGTCACGGCCGCGCCGCCGAACATCACGAACAGCAGGCCGAAGTCCTCGAACTGGAGGAAGTTCAGCACCACCTCGGGGCGGGCCATGTGGCTGTAGCCGAGCCCAAAGCCGAAGATGAGCCCGCCGACCAGCACGAGCGGCATGAACAGCGGGTGTCGGTCTGTCGTTGTCGTCATTACGGCGTCACCCCCAGTGCGGCGACGACCTGTGCAGTCAGTATCGCGACCAGCAGGAAGGCGAGCACGCCCGCCAGTGACGTTTTCGAGGCCGATCCCACGCCACAGACGCCATGACCTGAAGTACAGCCCTTCCCGACGCGGGTTCCGATACCGACGAAGATCCCACCGAGCAACAGCCGCCACCAGGCGACATCCGTCGTCCACGCGCCGCCCTGATAAACGACCGCATACACAGCCGCGCCGAGGATGATGCCGAGCGTGAACACGAGCCGCCAGTCCCGAGAGGCGACGTACTGCTGGAAGCGCGACTGGCTGGAGACGTACGACAGCGTCGATTCGAGGAACGTGCTCGCGCCGGCGCTGATGCCGGTGCCCATGTAGATAACCGCCGCGCCGAGACCGACGAAGAGGCCGCCGATGGCGTACCGGCTGATACCGTTGGGGAACAACTCGGCGGCCAGTTGCAGCGGGACAGGGTCAGCTACCATCGACGGTTAGTCACCCGCGAGCGATTCCTGGCTCGCCGCGCAGTTGTTCGGTCCGAGTTCCAGCGTGAACGCCTCCTCGTCGTCAACGGTGTTCTGCCCGAGGTTCGTCGCAATGATGTCCTCGTAGTTCGCCGGTCGCGGCGGCATGTCGGCCAGAATCGTCTCGACGAAGTCGTCCTCGTCCATACTGAGTGCATCCATCTCCTCGACGAGGTGGCCGATCGGTGCGGTGTAGGTGCCGTCGTTCGCCGGCTCGGCCGCGTCGCTGAAGTGCGCGCCCCCGACGAGCGTGTCGTCGGGCAGTGTCAGCACACGCTCCTGCAATGACTCGTAGAGCATCCGGGCCGCGTCGGGCGCTCCCTCGTCGCCTTCTTCGAGGTCCGGTCGGGCAACACTCTCGATGAACAGCCCGTCACCGGTGGCGAGCAGGCTGTCGTCGACGAGGTACGAGGTCATCCCGGTCGTGTGGCCGGGCGTCGCGACGGTCTCGATGGTGACGTCGCCAACCTCGAAGGTGTCGCCGTCCTCGGCAGTCGTCAGGTCGTCGGCGTAGGTGACCCCGCGGTCCACGGCGGCTGCGGGGATGACACCCTCAACGCCCGCCGCATCGAGGTTGCGGACCCCCGAAATGTGGTCCGCGTGGATGTGGGTGTCGAGCGCGTATTTCAGGTCGACGCCCAGCTCGTCAGCATCGTCGAAGTATCGGTCGGCAAAGGCGCGCAGCGGGTCGATGATAGCGGCTTCGCCGTCATCGTAGACCAGATAGCCGAGACAGCCAGAGGACGGCCGCTGGTACTGCAACAGCGTGCCGGCACCGTCGTAGTCGCTGACTTCAACGGTCTCGTAGATGCGAGCCCATCCGTTCATGCCGTCTTCGAGGTGGTGGACATCGTAGCCGCGGTCCGCGAGCGTGCCCGCGACGTACTCGCTGGCCCCACCTTTCGCACAGAGCACCGTGACCTCACGGTCGTCCGGAACATCCGCGATGATGTCCGCATCCAGCTCGTCTTCCAAGAAGTGGAAGTACGGGACGTTGATCGATTCGACGTTTTCTCCATCGATGTGCCACTCCTCGTAGTCACCAGACATACGCGCGTCAAGAATCGTGACCGACTCTCCGTCGTCGATGCGCGATTTCAGCGTTTCGGGCGTGACCGATTCGACATCTGCGTCCGGCGTCGGGAAGTCTTCAGCGTTCATGTAGTACACTCCTTGCTACAGGGTTGAGGCATAAAAGAGTTTGTATAGAAATTCCCAAGACACACAATACCATTTCATCAGTATTCCCGTTTCAAATAGAATAATGTCGAATTAGCTGCCCTGAAGTACTCTTAGAGCGTGCTATCCAGCTTCGGTAGTGCTAGGATAGTGCAATAATCGACATTCTTTTAACTATCGGGCCGATATTGTGTAGTAGCTCCAATACAGTAGCTGGAGTCCTTCCAACAATGAGTGAAACATTCGACATCGCGGAGACGCTCGACGTGAAAGGTGCATCGTGCCCAATGCCGGTCGTCAAGACGAAACAGGCGATAGACGACCTCGCAGAGGGGTCAGTACTGGAGGTCCTCGCGACCGACAGCGGCAGTATGAGTGACATCGAGGGCTGGGCCGACGGGACGAATGGCGTGGCACTACTCGAACAGGTCGACGAGGGCGACGTGTACAAACACTACGTCGAGAAGACGGACTAAAATGAGCACGGACACACCATCGGCTGGCGACGGCGATTCGATGACCGAGGCGGAGCTGCAGGCTCGGATCGAAGAGCTCGAAGAGACCGTTGCCGACCTGAAAGCCGACGACGAGCAAAAGAAGATGACCATCGTGGCGACGCAAGGCTCGTTTGACATGGCGTATCCGCCGCTCATTCTCGCCAGCACCGCGGCCGCGTTCGGCTGGGACGTTGTCGTATTCCACACGTTCTGGGGACTGGACATCCTCCACGAGGAGAAGTCCGAGAACCTCCAGTTGTCGGCCGTCGGCAACCCGAACATGCCGATGCCGAACGCGCTCGCGGCGCTGCCTGGGATGGACCGGATGGCGACGCGGATGATGGAAAAGCGCATCGACGACAACGGGACGGCGACGATCGACGAACTCATCGAGCTGTCGCTGGACCAGGGCGTCGAACTGCAGGCCTGTCAGATGACCATCGAACTGATGGACTACGACGAGGACGACTTCTACGACGACGTCACTGTCGGCGTCGGCGCGGCTACCGCGCTCCAGCACATGGCCGAGTCCGACATCCAACTGCTCGTCTGAGCGAGGACAGCCACTGAGCGGCTTTTCGCGAAACCCCAGACATGAACCAGACAATCGCAATCGTCGATGCGTCAGTCGGTGAGACGCCCGCCGAACGAAACCTGACCCGGTCGCTTGACGCCGAGACAACGGTGTACAAAGTCAGCGACGGGCGTCTCCCACCGGTGCCCGCGGGCGGCGACTGGCGGTACGACGGCGTGGTTATCAGCGGATCACAGACCTCAGTGTACGACGACCGCGACTGGATTCATGACCTCACGTCGTGGGTCCGAGATGTCCACCGGGCAGACGTACCGACCTTGGGGATCTGCTGGGGCCACCAGTTCCTCGCACAGTCTCTCGGTGGGCGCGTGGTCGACATGAACGAATACGAACTCGGGTACCGAACAGTTCACCGGCGAGGCGAAGACCCGCTGTTTGCCGACATGTCGTCGTCGTTCACCGCGTTCCAGACACACTCCGACCGCGTCGCCGAGCTGCCCGCAGACGCGGTGGAACTGGCACGAAACGAGTACGGCATACAGGCGTTCCGACTTGGAACACGCTACGGCGTCCAGTTCCACCCCGAGTACGACCGCGAGACAGCCGAGTGGGTCATCGGCAACAAGGACCTCACCGACGAACGGCGGGAGGCAGTAACGGCAACGATCACCGATGAGTCGGTCGCGGCCGCCCAAGAGGCGACGACGGTGTTCAAGAACTTCGTCAGACTGGTCGCCACCCACCAGCGGCGACCGGGTCGGTTCGACTGATTTGGTACTTCAGAATTCTACCGTCAGTGTGGTTGCAAGCCGGTCGACTTATCGCTCGGTATTGATCGCCTGTATCGAAGCCCGCACCGCTGACGGTTCGGGCAGCAAACAGATGCCGATACCCGCATCTCCCAGTCGCTGTTCGGCCCACCGAATTCTTGCCATCCTCTCCACTCTGAAGGGCGTAACTTTCGCCCCGAACTTTCCCTAAACTGGTGCGCGATCACCGAGGGTTTTTGAGCATAGACAAATTGCTTTCCCACAGTCTTGGAATATCCATACATTACTAAATGCATAGCTTGCCTACGAACAGACGAGAAGGTATGACCACCAATCAAAGTCACACTGAGGCTGACACGACCGTGGACGCTCGGGGCGCGACCTGTCCGGGTCCGCTGATGGACCTCATCTCGGAGGTTCGGGCCGTCGACACTGGCACCGTTATTGCCCTGTTGAGCGACGCCGAGAAGTCGCCGACAGAGGTGCGGGAATGGGCCGACGAGTCTGGCAACGAAGTCCTTGACATCGCCGATGAAGGCGACCACTACAGGATTCACGTGAAGAAACTATGACCGAACACATCGCAATCGTCGGTGGCGGCACTGGTGGGACTGTACTGGCGAACACCCTCGCGGAGAAACTCGACGCGGAGCTAGCCGCCGGCGAGGTCGAAATCACGCTGTTCAACGACAGCGAGGACCACGTCTACAAGCCGGTGTGGCTCTACGTCGCTTTCGGACAGCGCGAACCCGCAGATGGCCGGCGGCCCCTTGGGGAGGTCGTCGACGACCGCGTCACCATCCAGCATGACTACGTCGCTAACGTCGACCACGAGCGCAAGGAACTCGAACTTGTCGACGCCGTCAACTCCGCGCCGTACGACAAACTCGTCGTCGCAACGGGGGCACAGCTCGAACCGGAACGAGTCCCCGGCCTCGCCGAGGGCGGGCACCACTTCTATGGCGAAGACGGTTCCCAAGCCCTCCGTGACGAACTCTTGAAAATGGACAGCGGCCACATCGTCCTGAGCGTCGTCGGGACGCCACATATGTGTCCGGCCGCACCGCTCGAGTTCACGTTTATGATCGACGACTGGCTTCGAGAACGCGGCCGTCGGGACGCGTTCGACATCACATACACCTATCCCATCATGCGGGTCCACGGGAACGAACACATCGCGGAGTGGGCCGACCCGCGACTCCGGGAGCGCGACATCAGCATCGAGACGATGTTCAACGCCGAGGCGGTCGACCCCGAGACGGAGACGATCACGTCGATGGAAGGGACAGAGCTGGACTACGACCTCCTCGTCGCTATCCCGCCACACACTGGCAGTGACTTCGTCGAATCGGCCGGGCTCGGCGATGGGGGATGGGTGGACGTCGACAAGCACACGCTCGAAGCGACCGGCTTCGACGACGTGTACGCCATCGGCGATGCCGCTCAGACCAGAGTCCCAAAGGCCGGGAGCGCGGCGCACTATCAGGCCCACGTCGTCGCTCAGCGACTCGCGAGTGAGGTCCGCGGCCAGCCAGCGACAGCCGTCTACGGCGGCAAGACCGTTTGCTTCATCGAGACCGGGATGGACGACGCAACGTTCGTTGAGTTCGACTACGAGCGCCCGCCGGAGCCGAGTGAGCCGAGTCAGGCCATGCACTGGTCGAAGCTCGCGTACAACGAGTCCTACTGGCTCACAGCGCGGGGGCTTCTCTGAGGTGATCATCAATGAGTGACCAACAACCATCGGCCGACGATCTGACAGAGGAACTGACCACCGCCATCGAGGAGAATCCCGAGGCTTTCACCACGTTCGTCCGCAATCTCGATACGGTCAACGAACTGGTCGAAGTAGCCGAACTCGGGACCGCCGCGATGGACGACGAGATGGTCACCTCCCTCGCTGGGACCGGGGCCTCGCTCGGCGAACTCGCGGATACGGCCGCCAGCGATGACACCCGGGGCGCGCTACAGACCGTCCTTGACGCACTCGGCGACGCGAACTCCAGCGGGCCAGTCGATCTACACGACCTCTGGAACGGGATTCGAAGCGGCGAGATTCTCACCGGCATCCAATACGTGCTCGCGATTGTCCGGTCTCTCGGTCGTACGGTCCAAAACCAGTGAAATCAGATTTTTCTCGGTACTCGCGCGGGCAAGAGGAAAGAACCAGCTGATAGATAGGCTGACCACTATCTACATCCAGAAGAATCAGTTGCTGCCGGTGTGAAACCAATTAGGTCCCGACTGTTCACCGGGTATCGACAGAACAGGTGTCGACGCCTAGGAGTCCGTACAGCCCGCAGAATCCAGTGAATCCGGTGACGAGTAGCAACACCGAGGCGAGCCCGAGCACGGGCGCAAGTATCGCCGGCAACGGAACGGCGCTGGCGAGGATACCGAGCGATACCAATCCTGCAAGCGCACCGATAAGGATTCTGGCAGTCTTGTCCGTCGAACCGACGTTACGATCCATGCAAGATGCTTAGTTCCCCAGAGGTAATAACTCTTTGATTGTGCAATATAAGCAATAGCGTTTCATTGGACCTGTTCAAGACAGTAAGGATGTTGATTCCAGACAGAATACTCATTATCCTAGCAATGATATGAGCGAATTTTCGAGACTTTCAGCATGTAGCCACTCAGACTGCGCGCTAACCCGAACAGAGCAACACTACCCAATCCTTGTCGCCTTCTTAGGCAGCGTCAGCGTATTGTCCACTGTAGTCAGCGGCGAATGTTCGGACTTACCGGTCAACTCGACCTGCACAAGCAAGCCCATCGTTCGCCAGGTCGAGTACAACAGGCAGGCAAATGCAGAGTAGAAGAACCGTAGCCGAAATCCCTAGACGCCGTCGCGGCCACGAACCGCTTGATAGACCTGTAGCCACTCTCAGTTTCCCACCTGTAGCCACACTCCGTGAGGTTCCCACCCCCCGACTCGTCATGAACACCTCTACCAGCGAGGCGAAGGGTCGGAACATCCGCCTCCAGCTTTCAGCACAAGCCTCGACCATGGCTGAGACAATGTCGCTACTGCTCACCTGGCGGTTCGTAGTCATCTGAGAGGAAGATACTGTCTTGCTCCGGGTCGAAATAGACCTCCAGAGCCCGAAGTGAGCCGGCATAGGCTGCAATCATCACAAACACGAATCCGATCAGGCCGGGAAAGAGGAGTTCAAGAACCATTATGCTACGTCTGCCACGTCTACCTAATAAAAGACCCTAGTCAGTTTACGTGTCCGGTAATTACTCCGGTTAGATATTTACCGGTGGTCGTTGTATCAAATGATATGAATCTGCCCTCCAGACAGTTGTCTTCTGAGGTTCGCCAGTTGCTTTTTGTAGCGGTCTCAGCCACCACGGCCGTTGTTTTGTCGTACGGTTACGTGACGACGGCGGGACTCTCAGAGATGGTGTTTGCTATTGTCGGAGCGGGTCTGTTGCTTGCACTGTTGGTGATTCTTCCGGTCATACTTCTCGACTGAATCGGGAGTCGAACTAGTGTGGGTGAGCGTCACATATCAAGCAGTGTGTGGCGTATGACAGTATTCTGAGCCGGTATCCACCCAGACTAGAGGCGGGCGTGGGGCCGCTCATCATCAAACGCCTCGGTATTCTGGAGAAATATTAATGAGACTACCAGACTATTGTAAAATCTCACACATGGAATACACACGTGAGGAGTCGCTCTTGCGACTTCGAGAGACAGTCGAGCAAGGAGAGCCGATAATCGGTGCCGGTGCGGGGACAGGAATCTCCGCGAAGTTCGCCGAGCGCGGCGGTGTCGACCTGCTCATCATTTATAACTCCGGCCGCTACCGAATGAATGGGCGCGGGTCACTCGCCGGGCTACTCCCGTACGGTGACGCAAACGAGATCGTTTGTGAAATGGGCCACGAGGTCATCCCAGTCGTCGAAGACACGCCGGTGCTTGCGGGCGTCAACGGCACTGATCCGTTTCGGCAAATGGACGTGTTCATCGAAGATCTAAAACGGCGAGGGTTCTCCGGAGTGCAGAACTTCCCGACAGTCGGCCTCATCGACGAGGACAGCGGGTTCCGGCAGAACCTCGAGGAGACCGGGATGGGCTACGACAAGGAAGTTGACATGATCCGAGAGGCGGCCAGTCAGGACATGCTCACTTGCCCGTACGTGTTCAGCGAGACACAGGCCCGTGAGATGGCCGAGGCGGGCGCTGACGTCATCGTCTCACACATGGGGCTGACGACATCCGGCGACATCGGTGCGGAGACGGCACTCGATTTGGAAGCGGCAGCCGAGCGGGTACAGGCCCATCACGATGCTGCGAAGGACGTGAACGAAGACGTCCTCGTTATCTGTCACGGCGGCCCGATTGCGTGGCCTGATGACGCTGCGTACGTCCTCGAACATACCGACGGCGTCGTCGGCTTCTTCGGAGCCTCCAGCATTGAGCGGCTGCCGACAGAGGAAGCCATCGAGAACCAGGCTCGCGAGTTCAAGGGAATCGACATCCAATGAGCGACTACTTCGTCGCCCCCGACGACGTGGAGAGTCAACTGTTCGATTGGGGCGCACTCAAATGGATGAGCACGCCCGAGGTCACTGACGGAGAGCGGTTCAGCGCCGGTGTCGTGAAGCTCGAACCCGGCAAGGGCCACGAGCGACACACCCACCCCGAGAGCGACGAGATCCTGTACGTCGTTCGCGGCGAGGGCGAACAGGAGGTCGACGACGAAACTCGCGATATTGCCACCGGCGATATGGTGTTCATTCCTGAGGGCGTCGAACACGGGACGGTCAACACCGGGTGGGAACCGCTCGTCCTGTTTGCGGTCTACGCGCCGCCGGGACCGGAAGACGTGCTTCGTGACCTCCCGGAGTGTGAGATTGTTCCAGCCGGCAAACTGCCGACGCCGGAAAACGTCGACCCGGAGGCGAAGTGATGGCGATCGTTCTCGTGGGGACGCTCGATACAAAAGGCGAGGAGTTCGCCTTCGCTCGCGATGTCATTGAGGGACAGGGCGTTGACGTACACGTCATCGACGTTGGCGTGCTAGACGACGCCGGGTTTGAGCCGGACACGACCGCCGCCGAGGTGGCCGAAGCTGCCGGGACGACCCTCGACGAGTTACGTGCGGATAGCGATCGGGGAGAGGCGATGACAGCGATGGGTGAAGGAGCCGCTGCCGTCGTCACCGACCTCTTCGAGTCGGGGGAGCTGGCGGGCGTCCTCGGACTCGGCGGCTCCGGGAATACGTCGATCGCGACAAGGGCGATGCGGGCACTCCCAGTGGGCGTGCCGAAGCTGATGGTCTCGACGATGGCTTCGGGTGACACCGAGCCGTACGTCGGCTCGACTGACATCGCGATGATGTACTCCGTCGCCGACATTGAGGGACTCAATCAGCTCTCACGGCAGGTCATCTCGAACGCTGCGCTGGCGATGGTCGGGATGGGCACTACCGAGTCAGACGTAACGGTCGAGGACCGTCCAACCGTCGGTATCACGATGTTTGGCGTCACTACGCCCTGCGTTCAGGCGGCCAGAGAACACCTCGAAGAAGCGGGGTACGAGACCATCGTCTTCCACGCCACCGGCACTGGCGGGCAGGCGATGGAGCGGCTGATCCGGGAAGGTATCATCGACGGCGTGCTTGACATAACGACAACCGAGTGGGCGGACGAACTCGTCGGCGGTGTGCTCAGCGCTGGGCCGGAGCGATTAGACGCCGCAGCCCAGACGGGCGTTCCACAGGTTGTCTCAACGGGGGCGCTCGACATGGTAAACTTCGGCCCGCGTGATTCGGTCCCCGACGAGTTCGAGGGGCGGCAGTTCCACGTCCACAACCCACAGGTGACGCTGATGCGAACCACGCCTGAGGAATGTGCGGAGCTGGGCGAAATCCTCGCAACAAAGCTGAATGCCGCGACTGGCCCAGCGGCAGTGGCACTCCCGCTCGGCGGGATCTCGATGCTCGATGTCGAGGGAGAGGACTTCTACGACCCCGAGGCGGATGCGGCGCTGTTCGACGCCATCCACGAGCACATCGACCCGGCTGTCGAACTGTTCGAAATGGAGGTTTCCATCAACGACGAGGCGTTTGCACGGGCACTGGCGGAGAAACTGGACGAGTACATGCGTGCCGCCGGTGTCGGTCCCTGAGAGAACCCAATACTACATGCTCGACGTTCGAGCCTTGCCAGAATCCGCATACTGGCGGCCCGTCGAAAGGAAGGGCTGCCCCCACCTGATCGTGTCAGGGCAAGTATCGGGACAGCAGCTTTCTGACGGCTGCCACGCGGGTTCTCTCCCCGCTACCGCCACTTGGCTACAGGTCCACCGACTGCCCGTTCGTTGAGATCGATCTCGTGTTGTCACAGCGTCTCCCGTGATGTGGCGGCTGGTATCCCACAACTATCGTCACACCGAGAGCAGTCGCGCTACTCGAAAGCAACGTGTAGATTTTACACCCATTGGACAAGGTGTACCCGAACGCGTCCCGCTCGGTTCCATCGCTTTCCAGAACCCGAACAATCCCGTCGGTGCTGTCGCGGAAGTAAAACAGATCCCGATCGCCCCGGGGATTCCCCCGCTCAGTCAGTGTACCAGTACGCCCAGAGGATCAACACGCCCTGAACGGGCAGCCGTGCCCAGCGGACCAGTGCAGATGGATCGCCGCCACCCGTTCCCTCAATGGTGACCATTGAGACAGCCATATAGACGTTCGCGGGAAAGATCGCGACGAGCAATGCGATCGTCGCCCAGGCAGCGTACGAGCGCGTCCGCGGGACCAGCAGACCAAGCCCGACGGCGATTTCGGCGACGCCGGACAGATACACCAGCGCAAGTGGCGCCGGCAAGACCGGTGGGACGATCTGGACGTATAGTTCCGGTACGACGAAATGTAATATCCCAGCAACGACATACAGGAGCGCCATCACGTAGCACAACGGCCGTTTGAACTGCCGCAAGCCAACACGCATCTACTACCAGATATGGCGGCCAGTGGAAAGCAAGTTGGGATTTGTGTTCCAGAACGGAAACAGAGTGGCGGCTGCTCACCCTGGAAGAAAGAGATTGAGAATTGCGACTACCAATCCGGCAAGTCCCATCCGGGCGGCGGCAACGTACCACCGCTGGCCCGAAATCGATCCCATGTAGGCGCCGAACACACCTAACACACCGATACCCAGACCGACTGCAATGAGTGCCGCCTCTGCCATTGTGACGACGGACCCTGCTACAAGAAATGGGGCCAGTGGAATCAGAATCCCGATAAGTGGCCCCAGCCCGCTCATCGTAGCGTGGACGAAGCGAGCACCGCGCTGGTTCTGCTGAACGCGGGTATCATCAAGATCCGTGAGCATCGCCTGCTCGATACGCCTGATTTCCGCCCGGGTTTCAGCACGTTCGATTTCCCAGACGCTCCAGACCGCAGAAGTTCCGAGCCCGACTGCCGCGCCCAGTCCGATTTTGATGACAGTGTACCCGTCCGGAACTCCCGAGAGAACAGCGCCAACGATGATGCCAATGCTTGTGAGCGTCCCGTCGAAGCCGTTTGAGACGAAATACCGACGGGAGATTGCAAGGACATCTTCCTTCTCAAGAAGCCGTCTGAAGAGTTGTCGAATGGACGCCACGACGTCTCAGCCATCCTGTAACGTCCGTCGATCCGTAACAACGGAATCACCGCAGGCAACCTGGTCCACAGAGTGTACGGACCCACCGAGGTTTTTGATTGTTTCATCAATCGCCTCGAAGTCCAGATCATCGCTCTCAAAGGTTAGCTTGATGTTTTGCACTTCCTGATCTAGTTCGATCAGAGACGACGTTACGCCCTCGACGCTTTCAATTTCGGCCAGTTGATTGGTGAACGTCAGTAGCGGCGGGTCGTGTGGTTTCAGTACATCGATGACAAGGCGTCGGACTGCTGCCATATCACAACACGCGAGGGGTTATAATAAAAATGTGTGCCAACACCACACAGTCACCGCACGAAACGTATCGAGGCACCTAACGACGGTGCTATCCGTTCGCTATCCGGGTACAGATGACAGACACTCTGCAGGCGAGATGTTATTAGAAGCCCCTGTGTAGTTCTTCAAACAGCGTCTCTGAAGTACCATGCATCTGAGAAGGCATCGATGCGAACAGTTTGAGACGCAGAAGCCACACTCAACGAGGAGCGAATAGGGACCCGTCTCTGAGTACCGCGCTACGCCCTCCGTTGCCCAGATAGCTGACTGGCATGCAAACACGCGACTACCAGTATGTACGACACCATCCTGTTCCCGACCGACGGAAGCGACGCCGCAGAATCGGTACTTGAATACGCGCTACAGATCGCAGCCGAACATGAGGCGACGATACACATCCTCAACGTCGCCGACACTGGCCGAGACAGCGTCACCACGATTCGTGGCGAGGTCATCGACGTGCTCGAAACAGAAGGCGAGCGCATCGTGGCGGAAGCCGAACAATATGCGAAAGACGCCGGCGTTCCCGCCGTCTCTGCGGTCCTCCAGGGTGACCCGCACAAGACGATAGTCGACTACAGCCAACAGTCCGACAGTGATTGCATCGTTATGCCGACTCACGGACAGCGTGGGATCAAGCGAATACTGCTCGGAAGCGTGACTGAGCGTGTCATCAACACAGCAGAAGTTCCTGTCACTGCGGTCAACCCTGACAGAGATCGGTCACTCGTGTATCCGCCACAGCACGTCCTCGTCCCGACAGATGGGAGCCGTGGTGCAGATCTCGCACTGGCAGAAGGGATTGCTGTCGCGAGGGCGACGGGCGCAACACTCCATCTGCTTCACGTTGTCGAGACCGGCGGTCTCGGGCCTGATGCACGCTCCGTCCTGAAAGAGGGGGAGTTGGCCGAGCGGGCGGATGAGATTATCGCTGAAGCGACTGAGAAGATCGACGACACATCGCTTGACACGATAACCAGCGTCATTGAGTACGGTGACCCCTCGAAGGTGATTTGCGACTACATCGACGCGAATGAAGTCGATCTCGCGGTTATGGGGACACACGGACAAACTGATTTCAGCAGGTACGTCATGGGTGGCGTCAGCGCCAAAATCGTCCGAAAGTCCCCAGTCCCGGTGACGTGGGTTCGCGAGCCTGAATCCGAATCAGATGAGTAGGTCGGTTCGTGAATCGATCAACTCATACTAGCGCACAAGTCGATAAAGCTCTGCGTGTGAGGAGCCTCGGCAGTACTCCCGATATGCGAGAGTGTTTAGTAACTATGGGGCACACATAAATCGGAGCATGACCACAGACGACTCACAGTCCGGTGGGGGAACGAGCAAGGTCGAAGCCGTAATTCAAAAATATGACCTTGTCGGGATGGGTGCAGAGCTTGAGAATCGGTGGGTTGGTGCTGACGGGGCGGAAGAAAGTACTCGCGACCTTGCTGACTATTTCAACCGATCGGTGCTTGAGTCCGCCATCGAGGGGAGTGACGCTCCAACATTGAGCGGCGATATCGAGCAGGTCTATCAGTCACTTCGCGAGGATGACGCCGACGCCCCGCTCATACGCTCCCGCCTCGAACAGAGCGGAGTCGATGTCGAATCTGTGATGGCTGATTTTATTTCCCACCAGACGGTGTATCGCTATCTCAAGAACGACCGTGGCGCGGCCCGACCCGAGCAGACGCCCGCAGAACGGAAAGAAAACGCTATTGATTCAATACAGCGTCTCCGGGGCCGAACAACCGCTGTAACGAGACAAACAATCGAGAGTCTGGAAAAAAATGACGCTATCTCAGCAGGCGATTTCAGCATTATCAACGAAGTACAGGTGTTGTGTGAGGACTGCGGCCGTAGCTACGATATTGTCGCGTTTCTGGAGCAGGGTGGCTGCGACTGCCAAACCACATGAGGTCAGCTGTCCTTATTGTCAAAAGGAAGCTAGTAGCCCAGCCGGCGACCCTGTAGGCAGACACTACCCCACGACAGCAATCGGTCAGCCAAGCCTCGAGAATCGAGCGGTCTTACAATCGACATCGCAGAACGCGTATTCCGTGACGTTGCCAGCACTATCTCTGGTAGTGACATTTCGATACCGGACGTTGTCGCTGATCGGCGTTCCACAGTGATCGCAGTGTCGCGTTGCAATCGAGCTAATTACGACCCTGATAGACTGGCTCTCAACGCTTTCAGGGACTGCCCTCCGCGCTTGGTCTGCGTTTGCGATGTCTGCTGATTGTTGGCTACGGTACTTCTGGGTGTTTTGTGCGTTCATGATGTCGCTGATTATGATTGTGTAGTTGGTGTCGCACCGCTTCGTGAGGTGGGCCGTCACGACCCGAAAACCGTCGGCTGGTGCTTTGGGACCAGCCAGGACTGACGTTTTCCACCTGTGTGCCGGCGCTTGCCCGCACTGTGGTGGTCTACGTCAGTTTACAATTTGAAAAATGTAAAAAATGTAAAACCGGATGTAGAACGGTCTGCACCGATCAAGTGCTGGGACAAGAGGCTTGCCTCCCAAGCCGTACAGTCGACGCCCAGATTCATAGACATATCTTTAATGGATGTACACTTAATGATTATGTGAGTGATGTTCACACTCGACAGTTATTCGAGTGAGTGAGAAGTCCCATCTCAGTGGCGGAACTGATGGGGGTTATCCAAATTATTAAATACGACAGTTTAGTATAGAGAGATATGAACCCGGGTATCCAGACGGTAGAAGCGTCCCGGAAAACGATTCGATCAGTGGCTGTAGCGATTGGCTATCCGTTTTTTACACTGCCTACCCGGTAACCTGCGTAGACCACTACAGTCCGGGCAGTAACCCGGCACAGGTGGAAAACGTCGGTGAAACGACCATAGGGGCACCAGATTCATGTGTAACAGTAGACAGAACGAGTAGACCGCTGTCAACAATAAATCGAGGCAAACAATGAATGGACAATCTGAGGCGGAGCAATCACTAACAACTGCTCGCTGTGCTATGGAAGCCAGCGGCAACACAGCCGCTGCCGAACTAAATATCCAGAACAAGTCAACGCGGACCTTGGTCGGTGGGTCACCGAACTACCGTTGTGATTACTGCGGCCAGGTGATCAACGAGCAGATGAAGTACAGCGGAGTTACGATACGCGACTCAGACGGAGGGATAACAGAGCACTTCTTCTGTGAAGAAGAATGCATGACATCGCAATACCCCAACATATAGCAAACCTGTTTGGATTGGGAGCAGAACCAACCTTGGATTTATAACGAGAGAGTATATAATCCAAGATCTTCGGGTTAGCTTCGGCATTACGGAAAACGAAGTGATAAGAAGTACCGGCACATGATACAACAACTAAATCTTCAACGCAAAAAACAGTCCGTGCGTATCTAGATTTTTACTGAATCTAAACAGATACGCTATTATTCTGTTCTGAGACATTGTCCGATATATAAATATTCTCGAAATGTTAATATTCAGTGGTACAGAATAAGGGACGAGTTTATATGTTTTCATCAGCCATGCCATTGTATGACATGCTACAACGCAAGCAAGGGAATTCTATACGAAAACCTTCCAACAGATGTACCGAGACCAGAAGAAGAGGAGGAGAACAAGCTAAGTGCCAGTGACGGTGGCGCAACCCAGACGGTCGCTAACGACTAAATCTGGATCGTAGTCGGCAGCCTCTGCGGGATAACGTAATATACACACCGAAGAGAGATCATTGAACCCCCGTAGAGACTGTTTGTTCCGGAACTGCGGTTTCGAATCGGCAAACAGTATTGGATGTACGATGTCTGGGTGAATATCTGTTCGGTTTGGTTGTGGATATAGTGACTGAGGCGTCAATATGGTTCGGTCAGTTTCGTCTGTGTATTGCCTTCCCTCTCGCATTCTGTGCAGCTTCCATTATCGCTTCACTTAATGTTGGATGTGTGTGAACAGTTGAGCCGATGTCCTGAAGCTTTGCACCCATTTCAATCATGGCTGCGATTTCTGCAATCAACTCGGATGCTTCCGGACCGACAATCTGTGCACCGATCACACGTTCAGTTTCTTTTTCCGCGACAATTCGGACAAAGCCTTCTGTCCGGTTTGCTGTTAGTGCTCGTCCAGACGCCTGAAACTGGAACTCACCTGTGACAGGTGTAATACCTTCGTTTGCTGCTTCGTTCTCCGTTAACCCGACAGTTCCGATTTCCGGATCGGTAAACACGGCAGCCGGGAGTGCCTGATAATCGACTGCAGCGGCTTCACCGGCGATTACTTCCGCTGCAACTTCCCCTTCTTTCGATCCCTTGTGTGCGAGCATCGGTTCACCCGCAACGTCACCGACCGCGAAAATATGCTCCTTGTTCGTCCGACATCTGCTATCCGTTGGAATGAACCCCTGAGAATTAGTTTCGACGCCGGCATCGTCGATACTGAGCGTATCAGTCACCGGGCGTCTGCCGACGGCGACGAGTATTCTGTCAGCAGTGAGTTCTATAGCGCTATCATGCGCCGCCTCATCTGCGGGGACAGCAGTCAGGACAGCCTCACCGTCCGACTCTGTCCAACTGTCCGCAGTGTATCCGAAATGGAAATCCACACCGAGACGTTCTGCTCGCTTCCTGACTATCGAGGCAATGTCTTCCTGATAGCTGGGGAGCGCCTGCTCTAGCATCTCAATTACCGATACGTCGCTCCCAAGTCGACTATAGACAGTCGCTAGCTCCATGCCGATGTACCCGGCTCCAACGATTACGAGCTCGTCGGGTACTGTTTCGAAGTTCAGCGCGCCGTCTGACGAGACGATACGCTCGTCATCAAAGTCGAACTCCGGAATTTCAATCGGTCTGGACCCCGTTGCGATGATGCAGTTTTCGAATTTCAGCGACTCAGACCCCTGTCCCTCACCCTGATGGACGATTCTGATTTTGTTTTCATCAGCGAATTCGGCAGTCCCTTGCAACAAGTTCACGCCAGCCGCCGTACACAGTTGCTCGATACCACTCGTTAACTGGTCGACGACACCATCTTTCCAGCTAATCATCTCGTCAAGCGCAACTGTTGGGTCTGCGTAAATCCCCAGTTCTTCCGCATGGCCCGCCTCCGATGCCAGTTTTGAACCGTTTATCAGGGCCTTGGAGGGGATACAACCACGATTGAGACAGGCTCCCCCATACTCCCCCTTTTCAACGAGCGTGACATCAAGGCCAAGCTGTGAAGCACGGATTGCGGCGACGTATCCGCCGGGGCCCGCGCCAATAACCAGTACGTCAGTCGACGTAGTTACATCTCCGACAACCATTATTCTAGTAGTAGCAGGTTTGGATTTCGCAGGTACTTCTGTATGGAGTTTGTGAACCGTGCGGCGTCTGCGCCGTCAAGCACTCGATGATCGAACGACAGGGATAGTGTCATGATGTGTCGAGGTTCTATCGTCTCTTCACCATCAGCTTCGACAACCCGTGGCTTCTTTTTGATCTCTCCCAGTGCCAGGATGGCGCTCTCCGGTTGGTTGATGATTGGCGTTCCGTACTCCCCGCCAATCCCGCCGATGTTCGAGATAGTAAATGTCCCGCCACGCATTTCTTTTGGCGAAAGACTGCGCTCTCTCGCCCTCTGGGTTTTTTCGTTGGTCTCCGATGCGACCTCCAGCAGGCCTTTCGCATCTACGTCCTCAACAACGGGAACCAGTAGTCCGTCATCAGTTGCTGTTGCGACACCGATGTTGTAATACTGCTTTTCCACAATCTCTTCGTTTGCTTCGTCGAGAGAGATATTCACCTGTGGATTCTCTTGCAGAGCCGCGGCACACGCTTTCATAACGAACGGCATGTACGTCAGTCGGATATCATGTTCCTCGGCCTCCTGTCTGAGCGTTGAACGAGCGTCGACCAGCGCAGTAACATCGACCTCGTCCTGATGAGTGACGTGCGGGGCCGTGTATTTCGACGACATCATCGCCGATCCAATCGTCTGCCTGATCCCGTTATACGGCTTCCGAGACTCGGGGCGCGCTGGCTCGTCCGCCGTTGTCCCCTCAGCTACCGCTTCTCGATCCGTTTTCTGTGCCTGCTGTTGTGCCTTTGCATACTCCTGGACCGTTTCGAGCGTGACAAAGGGTTCTCCGTCTTTTTGTTCATCAGTGGGGACAGTATCGAGATCAATCCCTTCTTCGGCTGCAATGTGTCTTGTTTTCGGGACGGCCACCGTCGTCTCCCGGTCCGCCGTTTCTCTCGTCTGTACCGGACTGACAGACTGCTCCGGGGCTGCCTGCTGTTTTGGTTGCTCCGCAGCAGCGGTCTGTTGACTTGAACGCTCTTGAGTCGAAGATTCCGCACTCGCGTACGCGCGAACATCTGACTCAGTTATACGCCCCGGAGATGAGTCCGCAATGCTGGAAATATCGACGCCCAGTTCGCGCGCGAGACGCCGCACAGACGGCGGGGCGGGGACTTGGACCCGCTCTGTCACTACCGGTTCTGACTGTGGATCTTCGGCTGGCTGTGCTGTGGCTCCAACGTCGGGTTGCTGGCCACTGTCCGCAGTGGTGTCGTCTGTCGGCGCTGTTTCAGTTCTCTCCGGTTCGTCTTCACCCTCAACCCGAAAGACGATAATCACATCACCGACTGGGACTATCTCTCCTTCCGCGGCACGAAGTTCTTCAACGACACCATTAACCGGCGATGGGACATCAACGACGGCTTTGTCAGTCTCGACTTCCGCTACCGGTTGGTCTTCGGAAACTGAGTCGCCCGGCGCAACCCGCCATCGAAGGATTTCGCCCTCAGCGACACCTTCACCGACATCAGGTAGTTCAAATTCACGTACCATGTTAGAAATCGACTGTTTCGCGGATTCCGTCCTGAATACGGACCGCCTGTGGCAGGTAGTAATCCTCCAGCGAATGGAGTGGCATGGGAGCATCGAACCCAGCAATTCGTTTGATTGGCGCCTCCTGATGAACGAGCGCTTCTTCCTGAATCGTCGTTGCGATTTCCGCCCCTAATCCACCAGTCTTCGGTGCTTCGTGGACAATCGCGGCTCTCCCGGTCTTTTTGAATGATTCAGTAATCGTCTCTATATCGAGGGGTGACAGGGTTCGCAGGTCAATGACTTCGACGTCGATGTCATGTGACTGGTGAAGGTTCTCCGCAGCGATCAGCGCCGGCCGAGTCATCGCGCCCCAAGTGTAGACTGAGATATCGCTCCCTTCACGCCGGATAGCGGCCTCATTCAACGACACTTCATACGGTTTCGTCGGGACATCTTCACGGAAGGCACGGTAGATTAATTTCGGCTCTAGGAAAATAACTGGATCCGGGTCATGGATGGACGCCGCTAGGAGCCCCTTCGCATCGTATGGCGTGCTCGGCGAGACGACTTTGAGCCCGGGCTCGTGCACGAAGAACGCTTCCTTTGACTCGGAGTGATGTTCTGGGGCTCGGATGCCGCCACCATATGGCGCCCGTATCACCATCGGCACCGAGTACTGCCCCTGACTGCGGCTCCGGAGGCGTGCAGCGTGACTGACGATCTGGTCGAAGGCAGGATACATGAAGCCCATGAACTGCATCTCAGGAACAGGCTTCATCCCGGTCTGGGCGAGTCCAATCGAAGCCCCGATGATTCCGGCTTCGGCCAGTGGCGTGTCGATAACGCGGTCTTCGCCGAACTCTTCGTATAGCTGGTCGGTTGCTCTGAAGACACCACCGTTTTTCCCGACATCTTCACCCAGAACGACGACGCTGTCGTCCTGTGCCATCTCTGTGTACAGGCCATCCTGTATCGCCTCCACGAGGGTGAGACTCTGTGCGTTTTGCTGTGTCTGCGTGCTGGCTGTCGAACTCATTCCAGCACCTCCGAGAACGCGCCCTCGTCATACTTCTCGCGCAGCCGGTTCAATTCGTCCCGCTGTTCTTCGAGTCGCGCTGGAACGTCCTCGTACACATGCTCAACGATGTTGTCCGGACTCGCCTCTGTCTGCTCTGCCGTTTCTATCGCCTCGCTGACTTCTTGTTCGATACTGTCTTGAATCTCACTCTCGAGGGCGGAATCGAGGATGCCCTCGTTGTACAGATACGTTTCAATACGGTCCACAGGGTCGCGGTCCCGCCAGGCCTCCTCTTCTGATTCGTCTCTGTAAACGGACGGATCATCCGCAGTGGTGTGTGCACCGAAGCGATACTGGACAGACTCGATAAGCGTTGGGCGTCGCTCTCCAGGGCCCGGATTCCGGGCTTTCGCCAGTGCCTCACTAGCGACTTTATACACCGCCAGCGGGTCCAGTCCGTCAACTCGAACGCCGTCAATGCCATATGCCTGTGCCTTTTCAGCAATGGTTTCGCTCGCGGTCTGTCGCTCTCGAGGGACCGAAATTGCCCATTGATTGTTGTTACAGACGAATACAGCGGGGACATCGAACACCCCGGCGAAATTCAGCCCTTCGTGGAAATCTCCTTCGGAGGTCGCACCATCACCGAGGTGACACAGGACGGCCGTATCGGTCTTTCCCTGTAGCTTGTGTCCCCACGCCATTCCCATAGCCTGTGGAACCTGGGTCGCAATCGGAATATACTCCGGCATCACGTTGACGTCGTCCGGGATCGCGTATCCGTCTCTATAGCCTCGCAGTGGCTCGAAAAGGGATACCAGATCCATTCCATGAGCGTACTTCGCCGCGTGCTCTCTGTAGGTCGGGAACAACCAGTCTTGCTCGGCAAGTGCCAGGCTCGTAGCGACCTGTGACCCTTCTTGTCCGGTCATTGGTGCGTACGTCGCGAGCCGCCCCTGTCGCTGGAAGCTGATCGCCCGCTGGTCGAAGTGCCGAGCGAGCTTGATTGTCTCATACAGCTCAAGTAACTGCCTATCTGAAATATCCGGGACAGACGCCTGTGGCAGTACGTTGCCTTCAGCATCCAGTATCTGGACCAGCTCCGAGTCTTCTCTGACGGCCGCTGGCACGTCTTTGCTTCCTGCTTCGTTTTTCATGTTCATTGTTTTCGATGATGTTTTTTGTATTCGACAGACGCTCCCTCAGCAGACCCTGATAACCCGAACAGCCGCTGGTTACGGCTCCCCGAGCGTGTTCAAGGCTGGCGTTTTCCACCAGGCACAGGGGCGAACTGTGCGCTGGCAGTCTACGCCAGTTTAAATGTCGAAAATGTAAAGAATGTAGCTGTGGAAGAGGGCAGTGCCCAATCCATTAACTGCCGGGACAGCTGACCTGCAGGGCAGGCGATAGGGTTCAAGCCCGGATGCATATATCGAAACTAACATGGTAGATACTTATTGTTTGTGCGACAGCCGTTCACACGCCACAGTAGCCATTCCGGTGTGAACGGTGACAGCTGCTGGCCCGAAGCGGCGTGGCGGGTGTAGTAAGTAAAACATAGTTGACCATTATCCCTATATGCGACATTTTGAGATGATGTCGGTACGGGCGATATTCCGGCACTCTTACCGACGGTACAAGATCGAGAACCGCTGTAAAAGATAGATATACTCAATTGTCTATAACTTCACTGGAGCCGAGTCTACGGTGTGAAAATCTGTGCGCTGGTTATGAGCGCTGCCACGGACTCAGCGGCCTGTACAGTATCACACGTAGATGGTATTCCCGTTGCAAAGCGTAGTCACCAAGCCAGTGGTGGGCACAGGAGCTACCCGCCGAGGAAGTCCTCGCGAACTTGTTGATCGTTGAGAAGTGCCTCCCCACTGTTCTCGTGTCGGTTCTGCCCCTGCACAAGGACATAGCCGCGATCACACCGCCGCAATGCCTCCTTGGCGTTTTGCTCGACGAGGAGAACAGCAGTACCGGCGTCGTTGATCTCGTCAATGCGGTCAAACATCTCATCGACGAGGTCTGGTGCAAGGCCTGCACTGGGCTCGTCAAGGAGTAGCAGATCTGGATCGAGCATGAGCGCACGGCCCATCGCCAGCATCTGTTGTTGGCCCCCTGAAAGTGTGCCTGCCTTCTGCTCCGACCGAGTCTCCAGTATCGGGAACCGGTTGTAAACCGCCTGTAGCCGGTCTTCCGGGAACTGGTCCAGCGTGTATGCGCCCATCTTGAGGTTCTCTGTGACCGTCAATGGCTCAAACACGTTGTTGCTCTGGGGGACGAAGCTCAACCCATATGAGATGATATCTTCCGGTTGTTCGCCGGCGATATCCCTGTCATTGAATACAATTTTACCCCCCATGTATGTCGTCAGTCCGAACACTGATTTCATTACAGTGGACTTGCCCGCACCGTTCGGGCCGACAATGGTGATGTACTCACTCTGTCCGACTTCCATGTCGACATCTGTGAGGATCTGCAGATCACCGTACCCGGCGTCCAGTTGCTGTACTGACAGCAGACTCATATTTTCACCTCTTCCCCAAGATATGCGTCAAGCACTTTCTCGTTATTTTTCACTGCGTCCGGTTGCCCCTCTGTGAGCACACTCCCCTGATGCATCACGATGACCGTATCGCAGTTGTTCATGATAACGTCCATGTCGTGTTCGACGAAGAGGAAGGTGTAGCCCTGCTCTTTGAGCGTATGTAACCGGTCGATGAGTTTCTCCTCGAGCGTCGGATTGACTCCCGCAAGTGGTTCGTCCAGCAGTACCATCTCGGGGTCGGTCATGAGCACACGCGCCATCTCCAGCAGTTTCCGTTGGCCCCCCGAGAGATTGCCGGCGGATTCGTGCGCAACGTGCTCAATCTCAAACAGTTCGAGCATCTCCCAGGCCTGTTCTCGGAGTTCTTTTTCCTGTTCGACGACCTGTGTTCTGGCTCGCGGGAGGACCGTTCGCCAGAGTGCTTCGCCGGCCTGGTTCTGTGGTGCTAGCATGAGGTTTTCGAGCACGGTCATCTCTGAGAGCTCTCGTGCTATCTGGAAGGTCCGGACGAGTCCCTGATTTGCGACCTGATCTGACCGATATCCCGTTATCTCCGTATCGTTGAATTCGACTGCGCCCCCGTCTGGACGTTGCACACCGGTAATCAGGTCGAACGTCGTCGACTTGCCAGCACCGTTTGGACCAATCAGACCGGTTATCGACCCCTTTTCGACGTGGAAAGAGACATCAGCGACAGCGGTAATACCACCAAACGTCTTTCGTAGATTCTCCACTTTGAGTATCTGCTCTTGCTGTCCGTTCTGGGTCTGGTCGCTCCGTGCTGATTGTACGTTCTTACTCATTGTCGTCCTCGCGAGTCGCCTGTTGTGAGAGATCAACGCTCGATGCGATTGCTTTTCGATGGCCAAGCAGCCCATCCGGGTGCCGTTGCATGAGGTACACCAGAACGATGCCTAACAACATCAATCTGAGAGCCGAAATACTCACGTCCTGCACGGAGTACGCCAGCAGCGGCGTGACATCAAGAGTCCCCAGCTCGGCAAGCGCACCGACAAGCGTATCGGGAGCGTTGCTGAGTTGGAGGTACTCTGCCACGACCCGGCGGATGAACGAGGGGCCTTCGAAGAGCAGACTCGCGAATAGGGCACCGCCAACAATACTCCCTGTGGGCGAGCCGGTCCCGCCGATAAACAGCGCAATGAAGATGTAGAACGTCTGTATCGGCTTGAACATCCGTGGCGATGCATAGCCTCCGGAAAGACGCCAGAGAATGGCAATCAGGCCCATAAGCGCACAGCCAAGCGCGAACGTCTTGATCTTGAACAGGCGCGTATCTTTCCCCAGCGCCTGTGTGACCTGCTGGTCCTCGCGAATACTCTTGAGGACCCGTCCGAAGGGTGACTTCCCGATGCGGACCATCAGCCAGTACAGGAGGCCGAGGCAGAGGCATAACATAACTACGTACGCCCAGCCGATGACCAGCGTCTCCTCAATCCCCAGCGGTTCCACAGCGCTGAATATCGCCGCACCCAGAGCATTGGGTGCTGGGGCTGTTGCGGCCGGGTCTGTGTAAAATAGAATCCGGATCGGATTCGATGGCAGCGACAGCCCCGTCGCACCGCCCGTCCCAAATGCAACGCCAGCAACGCGAGTATTCGCGAACTCCGGTGCACGAAGTGTGAGGCGAACGATTTCCGAGAATGCAACAGTAACGATCGCAAGATAATCCGCACGAAGTCGGATCGCAGGCAACGCAGCGAGGCCGCCGATGACCCCAGTCACGAGAATAGCACCCACAATCGCGACCGGAAGTGGCAGCCCGAAACCGGGCGGACTGGCCGTCACTGGAGCAGCCAGTATCCCCATCGTGTACACACCGATGGCCATGAACCCGGCCGCACCGAGATTGAACAGACCTGCGTACCCCCACTGAAGGTTTAGTGCGAGCGCTAACATGGCATAAATTACCGAGAGGAACGCGACACGACGAAGCGTGTTGACTGTGCCATTCAGCTGGAACCCAAGGACGATACTGAAAAGCGCGTACAAGCCCCCAATCGCGAGTGCCAGGGCGATAAGCAAGCGCACGTCGTTGTTGCCAAGCCAGCCCTCAGCCCGCGCCTGGATAGAGCCGGTACTCATGCCGTCATCCTCCCACTGAACAGCCCCGACGGACGCACGAGCAGCATGACGATCATGATAACGAATGCCGCAACCAGAAGGAAGCTGGCTGGAATCCAGACAAGCGCAAGTCGGCTCGCGATACCGAGAATGACGCCGCCGACCATGGCGCCGTAGATCGAACCGACACCGCCGAGGATGACCGCTGCGAACACCAGTAACAGCAGGTCCCACCCCATTGTCACTGTGAGCGTCCCCTGCTGTAATGCGATAAGAAAGCCTGCACACCCGGTAAGCCCGCCGCCGATAATCCACGTGAGCTTGACAACGCGCTCCGTTGGGATGCCGGTGACCTTTGCGAGGTCCTTGTTCGCGGCCATTGCACGCATCGCCATGCCGATCTTTGTGTACTGGAGTAGAATGTGCGTTCCGAGCATTAGGAGTGCGGCGACGACAACCAGCGTAATCTGGTGTCCGCCGAACGTGACGCCCGCAACGGTAATCTGGGGGACGTTGCCGCCTGTCAGCCCGCGACTGTCGGTCAGGAAGGAATAGGTGAGGAAATTACGAAGGAACAGCGCGACGCCGACACTGGCAATCATCAGCGTCACACCATCGGCACTGCGCATCGGTTTGAACACGATTCGATCCAGCAAAAGGGAAAGAGCGGCTGTCAGGACCGCAGCGACGAGTAAGCCAGCCAGAAGCGCCAGTGGAGTATTGACGACATTGATGCCAAGCTCATTCGAACCGACTGCGATTGGTCCGCCGATAAGAATGAGCGATTCGACAGAGAACTCTCCCAGCCCGGCAATCAGAAACGCCGTCGCCCAGCCGGCGAACGCACCGCTCGTAATCAGATCACCGTGGGCAAAGTTCGCGAAATTGAGGATACTGTATGTCATCGAGAGACCGACACCGGCCAGTCCAAGTGACATTCCAAGCACCAGTCCGTTCCAGAGATAACTCAGAAGATCTGTGACGGCAACTGTTCCAGTGCCTAACTGTCGAAGGACATCGAATACAAAAAACACGCCGATAACTGCCAATATAACAAGTACTGGACGGTTGTATACCAGATTCTGTCCACGGCTGTAGTAGTCTCGTGCCGCCATACTTTGGTGCTCTGTACCCAGTCTTAAAAATCTTGATGTAAAATAGTCATAGATACCGCGAAACCGAAGATATGTGCCACATTCATGCTAGTATTACACACGGTACTTTTTCACAATACTAGACGTGACAGCTAGATCAGACGGACTTTGCAACCACAGGTATCGAAAGCAGGATTCGATATATAATCGCGGACGCATACGCCCGCAATAAGGGATATAAAATCGCGTACCGGACGGCAGATATGAGCCCACTTGCCGAATAACACAGTCAGTCGCGAGTCACTGCTGGTGCGCTACAGAGAGTTCGTGACTGTTCGCATAACTTCCAGCGCCTCTTTCAGTTCAGCTGTACTCGTAGCATACGAAATGCGCGCCTGCCCCTTGCCACCCGGCCCAAACGCTTCGCCGGGGACCACAATAACATCGTTGTCCAGCATCTTCTGAGTCCATCCGTCCGGGACGTGGGGCATCGCGTAGAACGCGCCCTTCGGCACTGGCGTGTCGAGGCCGATGTCCTCTAACCCATCGAGAAGGACGTCTCGGCGCTCCTCGAAGGCCGACACCATCTCTCTCACCGGTTCCTGTGGACCGGTGAGCGCCGCTTCGGCAGCGTACTGTGATGGGGCACTGGCACACGCCTGCACGTACTGGTGCACCCGGAGCATCCGTTCGATTCGCTCCGAACTGGCCGCCACCCACCCGAGCCGCCAGCCTGTCATCGAGTACGTTTTCGAGCACGCGCTGGCCTGGATCACCCGGTCAGAGGTAGCGAATTCCGCCGGCGAATGGTGTTCCCCATCGAAGACGATCTTCTCGTAGACCTCATCGGAGAGGCAAATGACTTCGTGTTCATCCGCAATTCGCGCGAACTCTGCCATATCTCGTTTCGATTGCACTGCACCGGTGGGGTTCGCAGGACTGTTAACGATAAACAGTGACGTGTTGTCCGTAATGGCATTCTCGACAGCAGCGGGATCGAGGGTCAGGTCATCTCTGAGTTCGACCCGCTTTGGCTCGCCGCCGGCGAGTAGCACCAGTTGTTCATAGGCCAGAAACCCGGGGTCAGGGCAGAGCACTTCGTCGCCTGGCTGGACGTGGGCTTCGATTGCGACGTGAATCGCCTCGCTTGCGCCGGCGGTGGCAATGATGTTTTCGGGCGGGATGTCCTGTCCATTGTCGGTAGCATAGCGGTCACTGATGGCTTCTCTGAGTTCTGGAATCCCCTTGTTGGACGTATATGAATCACCCATCCCATCCTGAATCGCACTCATCGCGGCCTCCCGGGCGTGTTCTGGAGTTGGGAAGTCAGGCTGACCGAGACCCAGATTTATTGCGTCTTCGCCTGCTGCCTCGAAGACTTCTCGGATGCCACTGATATCCATCTCTTCGACGCGTGCTGCGTACTGAGACATCAGTTCACAACTATAACAGTATTTGATTATAGTCTTTGGGTTGTGTGATAATGACTATGACACCGGCCCTGCCGGACAATATGACGAATAGTCTCTCCCTGAGTTACGGTATGGCACAAAAGCCATCCAGTTTGCCGTACCTGCAGGGTAATCGTACTCCGGAGTGGGGCCCGCGGTGTTCTCGTTACACTTCCACCTGCTCGATATTCTCCGTGCCGTTCTCTGTATACCTGAAGTAATTGTACACGGCACTCGCCAGATCCCCATTGTCGTCAAACTCAACTGGGCCCGAAACGCCTTGATAATTGATTTCGTTCCCGTCAGCCGCCAGCGAAACGCCTTCTCCCAGGTTTTCAGGTCCAACTGCCTCACCGCCAGGGTCTGTGACCGCCCGCATCTGATCGCGGATTGCAGTCCCGTCATCTTCACCGGCTGCCGCGCGTGCCAGCATGAGGACTGCCGCAGCATCGAACGACTGCTGATTGAACGGCCCCGGTGCAGAGCCATACTCGTCTTGGTACGCAGATTTGAAGTACTCGATTCCCGGTCCGGCTGAGGATGGATTGGTCCCGCGGACGTTTGTCATGTCGTGGCCCACGTTCCCTGGCAAGTCATCGGCCCTGAGTCCGTCTGGGACCAGTATATCCATGTCCGCTCTGTCGAAGTTCTCGTAGAAGTTCCGGAAGATTTTGTTCCCGCTCTCAGGGTAGCCGATAATCACGAGCGTCTCCGGGTCACCGTCAAGGGCGTTTTGCAACTGTGACGTGTATGAGGAACGACCCGCCGAGTACGAGACCTGATTCAGGACTTCACCACTGTATTCTCCCTCAAACGTCTTCGTGAAGCCGTTTGACAGGCCGTTTCCGTACGCGTTATTGAGGAAGAGGATAGCTGCGCTCTCTTTCTCAAGCCGCTCGGCCGCGATCTGTGCCAGCAGTGATCCCTGCAGCTTGTCCGTTGGCGGCGTCCGGTATACGAAGTCGTTATCTTCCAGTGAGGAGACATCAGGTGACGTCGCCGATGGTGAGCACATCACCGTCTGATTCGGAATTCCGACGTTCTCTGCGACCTGCAGTGTCACTGATGACGCTAATCCGCCGCAAATCATCGGATAGCCACCATTCACGAGTGCTTCTGCGCCACTCACGCCCCGACTCGGCTTGGTCTCAGTATTCTCAAACTGCGTATCGACTGAGAACCCGTTTTCCGCGTCCCGAACCTCCTTTACAGCTAGTTCTGCTGCATCCCGAATTGCGGGGCCAACTTCGGACAAACCACCCGTTACCCCCATTAGGATGCCCATGCTGATGGTGTTGCCACTACTACCACCGTCTGTCGAACAGCCGGCAAGTCCGACAGCGCCTGCGGCACCAATGCTCTTCATGACAGTTCGACGGCTGACTGTATCGTGCATCGCAACACTCCCCATGACACAATCTTTCGTGATAAACGTTATTATGAGCCGTAGCGGTTCTTCGCAGAGACGAAGCGGGCTCTGAGAAGGTCTGAGTCAGATGCGGGGAACGCTCCGGTTGCCCCGCTTACGGTACTGTATTGTCGCTGACCGCGGGCGGGCCCCTCTCCGACACCAATCCACACAGTTACTCAGACGACTCTCATCTAAAGTGCCTGTATGTTCCTCAAAGTCATGTCTGTGCCGCGCCAGTGCCGATACGTGTTCGAATCAGACGAACGGTGTCGGTGACAGGGCGGCCTCAGTACCCTATAGTCCGCACAGGGCACTTCCGACCCGCATAGGCACGGTTATCCGAGACACGAATCCAGATTCCGGGCGTCAGACTAGTCACCTGCGCCGGACTGTCGATACTGAGCGTTCAGGACAGATTTCATCTCGGGAGACAGTCTCAGGTCCGAAATTCCGTTGTCTCCTCCCGATCAGACAGGCCACCAGTCAGACTCCGTTAATATATAAACTAGTTGTAGAGTATAGCGGTTCGAATTATTAGAACGAGAAAGTGGCGATGCCTACTTCGGCCATCCCTGTGTAGTTTGATCACGGAATGCCACTTACCATTGACTCCCCAAAACCGCTATTGCAGCTACAGTGTTGAAGAACAGAAGTTCCACCACAGATACCATGTATTCGTAAATACATGTAATAGAAAATGTGAATATTACATAAGTTGGTCTGTGGATGGGATTTTTGTTACAAGCATATAGGTGTAACAGGTTTCACGGCCGAGGCTCATATCTGTTACAGCAGTAACGCTGTAATCCATTGTCGGCTGTATCCGAGCTTGCAGGATGCAGCCTCCCCGTCCAGAAGGCGAGAAAGCGGATAAAGAGTTTTTAAGAGCTTTGTGAGTGAGTTTTTATACCCAACCAGATATATTATTATGCTGAAAGTGTTGGAATATACATCGTCCCAACTATTAGAACAAGTTTCACACAGGAAACTACGGAATTCAGACAGTAAAACGCTTGAGAGTGATCGAAACAGGCGCTATAGCATAGTCGGCTTACTTGAACACCACAGCAGAACAGTTGGTTTCACAGGCCTCCGAGTGGCCGCCTATGCAACCGTGGCTGCTGCAACGTTGCACCCCAAACTCTATATCTTGGGAGTTACCCACAGTGGGACGTAACGCGACAATCGATAATGACACCCAAATTCACTACCCATGACTGAAACAGGAAAGCGCCTTGTCGAAGAACTGGACGAGCAAGGCGTCGAGTACGTCTTCGGATATCCCGGTGGTCGTGCCATCGAGATCCTTGATCACGTCCCGGATGCAGACGTTGAGATGGTCCGACCACGCGATGAACGTGAAGCCAGCGTCATGGCCGAGATGCACGGACGACTCACCGGCAATCCCGGGGTCCTCGCAGGACAGGGGCCCTGGATCGGGAGCCTCGGTGCAATCGGCCAGATGGAAGGAAAGCTCGCTTCCTCTCCGATGGTCGTTATTACCGAGGCGAGCGAGCGTGGCGACTATTCAACGCTCGCGCCGTACCAGCAGGCTCGCGGTGACTACGGGGGGTTAGACCTTCCATCAGCGCTCGATGCCTACACCAAGGAAAACTGGTTCCCGCGCTCACCAACGGAGACGGTACGGAGCCTCCAGCTCGCGTTCAAACACGCGACGGCCGGCCGGCCCGGGCCAACGGCACTAATCCTCGACGGCGACGCCGTCACCGAGGAGATGCCCGAAGACCCGATTCCGCCGGTCTGGGACGGCCATGATCAGGTGCAAAACTGGGAAGCGCGACCAGCCCAAGAGGATGTTCAGGCAGCGATTACAGCGCTAAGCGAGGCTGACCGACCGGTTATCATTTCCGGCAACGGCGTTCACGCCGCTGACGCCTACGACCAGCTTGAGACTGTCGCGGAGGCGACTGATGCCGTCGTCACAACCTCCTATCTGGGCAAGTCGACGTTCCCCGAAACCCACGAGCTGGCTGCGGGTGTTATCGGCTCCTTCGGTCACGAAGGCGCAAATCAGGTTGTCAGTGAAGCGGACGTCCTTCTCGTCGTAGGCTGTCGCATGAACCCGATGGACACGAACTGGCAGTCCCCGGAGTTCATCCGACCCGACGAGCAGACCATCATCCACGCAGATATCGACACACGCAACGCCGGCTGGGTCTACCCCGCAGATGTCGCACTCATCGGTGATGCGGCACACAGTCTCGACGACCTGGCGACGAACCTCCCCGAAAGCGCTGGAAACGACTGGGCACGTGACCGTGCGGCCGCAGCACAGGAGTCATTCTATGCACCCGTATGCGAGTCGGATGCGTCGCCGATCAAGCCACAGCGTGCAGTCAAAGAAATCGAGGCTGTCGTTGATTCGGAGACCATTGTGACCGCCGACTCCGGTAACAACCGGTTCTGGTTGCTCAATTACCTTCAGACACCGGACACCGGGACCTACTACGGGAGTGGTGGCGTCGGCGCGATGGGGTGGGCAACACCGGCCGCGGTGTCAGCTGCTATCACGACGGAGAAAGATATCATCGCCGTCGCCGGCGATGGTGGTTTCACGATGACGATGACCAGTGTCGAGACAGCCGTCGAGAACGGCGTCGCGCCCACGTTCGTCGTCCTCAACGACACCAGCCTGGGGATGGTTCGTCAGATGCAACACGAGGAGGGCGATATCGCTGGCGTCGAGTTCCACGACACCGACTTCGTGAAGGCAGCCGAGGCGTTCGGCGCTGAAGCGACGCGGGCAGTAACGCCTGCGGAACTTGCGACTGCACTCGAAGAGGGGACCAGCGCCGATGTCCCCTTCGTTATCGACGTTCGCATCGACCGTGACGAAGAGATGGTCGAGTCCCTCCAGTCGTCGTTCTACAAAGAAGTCGGCGGGCTGCACGAATGAACTCCCGGACATGGTTTAGCAAAGAATATAAATCAACTACGCAACACACATTGATACAACAATGACAGATACGACAGTACTCGTCACTGGCGGAACCGGCTTCCTCGGCTCGTATGTCGTCGAGGATCTCATCGAACACGGGCACAACGTCGTCGCCTACGACCTCTCGACGGACGACCATATCCTCTCGAAGTTGGGTGTCGCCGACGATGTGACCATCCGGCGCGGTGATGTCTCCGAGGCGACGGATGTGATTCGTGCTGTCAAGGAGACGGGGACGACCCATATCGTTCACCTTGCGGCACTGCTGACGAACACAGCTCGGGACAACCCGCGGGCTGGCCTCGATGTCAATATCAAGGGGACAAACAACGTCTTCGAGGCCGCACGCACTCTCGACGACCAGATCGAGCGTGTCACCTGGGCTTCCAGCGCGGCGGTGTACGCGCCGCCACACAACTACGCCGCCGAGTATGTCGACGAGGACGAACTGGTCTATCCTGATACACTCTACGGCGCGACCAAGGAATACAACGAACATCAGGCACGTGTCTATCACGGGGATTACGATGTCGACCACGTTGGACTTCGCCCGACTGTGGCGTACGGCCCCTACCGCGAAACCGGTGGGTCGGCGTTCCTCGCAAACATCATCGAGAAGCCGGCACTCGGCGAACCGTTCAGCGTCGAGTACGGCGATCAGGTGATCGACTGGCAACACGCCCGTGATATCGCACAGGCGTTCCGGAAAGCAACGTTTGTCGACGAGGACGACCTCAGCCAGCGCATCTACAACGTCCGCGGCGTCCTCGCGACGATCCGCGAAGCCGCCAACGCTGTCCGAGAAATCGTCCCGGATGCCGATCTTGAGGTCTCTGATGAGGGCGAACTCCCCTGGACCCAGAACCTCGATATGACCGCCGCGCAGGAAGACCTCGGCTACGAGGTCGAGTACGACCTCGAATCCGGGTTCCGGTCCTACATCAACACGCTCCGGGAAGAGAACGGGCTCGAATCGCTCTGATACACCAGTCCCGCCGTCCTGTGTGACGTGCGTACCGTGGGTGCTCGCGTTTGTCTCGTATCGGCCAGAGTGAACCCAGTGTTTGATTAGGGACCTGCCTGTACGCATAGGTGATGTACGAGCGCGACTTCATGGAAGGAACGCGTGGCACCATGGCCGTCGACTGGGAAGAACGGATCGACGTCAAGCGGATGCGACGCGAGCGCAAAGAGCGAGCCCTCGACAGACTACAGGACTCGGAACTTGGGTCGATGCTGCTCATCAACGACCCGAATGTCCGGTATGTCACTGGGCTGGCGATGACTGGCGGGAGCGGGGCAGATCACTACACGCTCCTGACCGAAGACGGCGATGTCGTCCACTGGGACACTGCGGACCACGCATCGAACCAGCGGTTCAACTGTCCCTGGCTCGATGACATTCGGTATGCCTGTCCGGGACTCGGCAACGTTCCCCGGGCGTCAGGCAGCGCTTCCGCGCGCGACTGGCTCAAAGACAAGATGGCTGAGACGGTGTATACGGCCATGGAAGAGTACGGTGTCGACCGGGAGCCAATGGGCATCGACGTGGGGAACGGGACGCTTATCGAGAAGTTCGAAGACCGCGGCGTCGATGTCGACACCAGTGCGGCGACTGATATTATGCTCGACGCGCGGAAGACCAAAACCCGCGACGAGATAGAGTGTCTGCGACAGGTCGCTGCCATCTGTGAGGCAGGCTTTCAGAAGATTACGGAGAGTGCCAAGCCAGGCAAGCGCGAATCAGAAGTCTGGGGCGATGCGGTCGGCGAACTCTGGGGGCACGGCGCAATGGCCCAAGGCGGCTACGTTACCTCCGGCCCGAACACCTGGCCGAAACATCAGGCAAACACGACCGACCGGATGATTCGACCGAATGACCTCGTGTACGCTGATTTCTACAACATCGGCTATCTGGGCTACCGCTCCTGTTACTACCGGACGTTCAGCATGGGCGAACCGACGCAGGCACAGAAAGATGCCTACGAAAAAGCCCGTGACGACCTGTATGACGTCCTCGAACGGATCGAGCCGGGGGCCACGACCGACGAGATATGCAAGGGCTTCCCCGACAGAGAGGGTGAGCATATGGACTGGTACGACGCCGACGAGTTCTGGCAGATGACAACCAACCACTGGGCGCATGGGCTGGGGCTGCAGCTCTACGAAACGCCGCTCATCTGGCGCGGACTCTCACCGGACCACCCGATCGAAATCGAGGAGGGCATGACGATGGCTGTCGAGACGATGCAACCCGCGGAGCGGCAGGGCGTCCGCGTCGAAGAGATGGTTGTCGTCCGCGAAAACGGCGTCGAGATACTCAGTGAGTGGCCTGTTTCGGAGATCACGCGGATCGACTACTAAACGGACTGGCAGGCATCGCGACCGGTCTCAGGCACGGTCTGGTCGCCGGCGTGCCACTACCGTTAAGTCGGTCGCGCCGTTACGGAAATTTATGCAACTGGGAACAGGCCTGTTTACCTGTCAGCAGCGCCCGGACGATGACCGCGAAACCAGCGAGATTTACGACGAAATGCTCGAACTGGGAGAAGTTATCGACAACGCGGGTCTCGATAGCGCCTGGGTCTCAGAACATCACTTCCTTGACGACGACTATCTGTCGGGCGTCACACCGGCGCTTGGGGCGTTAGCTGCAGTCACCGACGACATTGAAATCGGGTCCTGTATCGCACTCGCGCCGCTGTATGATTCAATCCGGCTCGCCGAAGATATCGCAACCGTAGACCAGATCTCCGGTGGCCGAACAACGCTCGGGATGGCTATCGGGTCCAACGTCTCCGAGTTTGACGCCTTCGGAATTCCCGACGACGAACGGGCTGAACGGCTAGCCGATACGGTCGACACGCTTCGCGGTGCCTGGTCTGACGGGCCGCTCGACTACGAGCCGGAATTCCACGACATCTCGTCGGACATCACTGTGACACCGAAACCTGCACACGACGTTCCCCTCATGCTCGGTGGGGCGTCGCGGCCTGCCGTCCGGCGGGCCGCCCGGACCGCTGACGCATGGTGTGCCCCGTCGTCGCTGTCGGTCAATGGCGTCCGGAAGCGCGTCGAGGACATCCGAAACGTCCGTGACGACGAGGATATCGAGGGCGACTTTCAGGTGTATGTCCTCCAGCACGGGTTCATCGGTGACTCCCGCGAGGACGCATGGGCGCAGATGCGTGACGGCTACCTCTACATCCAGCGCCGGTACGAGGAGATATTCTCCGGCGAGACGATTGCAGAACTCGACGAGGAACGCAAGCAGGAACTCAAAGAACAGGCTATCTTCGGGACACCCGACCAGGTCACGGAGGAACTCGAAACGTACCGCGAGGCGCTGGGCGACGACATTCACTTCATCTTCCGGACGTACCACCCCGGAACCGGAACGCAGGAGATGGCCGAGTGTATCCGGCGGCTGGGTGAAGAGGTGCGGCCGAAGATCAGCTAAGACTGGCACGTCGTGTCGGTGACTGTTGAACCTTCAGATGCTGTCTGACCCGGATGGGCTGCGACACCACGAGCGCCAGTGGCTCGCTATGTACCGCCCGTGGGTTTCGGACCCCTGTGAACACCAATACTTATTTCCCCAGGTGAAGAACCGAATTGATGAGTATGGACATCGAAGCATTCTTCGAGAACATGCCGTTTGCCGACCTGCTCGACATCGAGATAACCACTGTCGATAACGGGCACGCCGAAGGGCATATCCAAATGCGCGAAGAACTGTCGTGGAACGAGGAGCGGATAATGGCCCACGGCGGCGTTACGTTCACCCTCGCTGATACCGTTGGTGGGGCCGCTCTCGTGTCTCTCGTCGACCAGCCGGTGCCGACCATCGATATGCGCATCGATTACCTCGAAGCTGGGACAGGGGACCTCCGAGCGGAAGCGGACGTGGTTCGTCACGGTGGTGATGTTGGCGTCGTCAATGTGGAAGTGTACGCCGAAGACGGCACACAGGTCGCGGATGCACGCGGCGTCTACAAGACAGGGTAGCTCGGCTGCAGCAACTGGGCAGCTTCTGAACATCGTCACACTAATCCCAATGTCAGATTCACTCACAGCACTCGACGAGGAACGGTACGAACCGAGCGAGACGTTCGTGACCGAGAGCAACGTCTACGCGTTCATGCAAAAGCACGGTATCGAGGACTTTGAAGAACTTCACAGGCGGACGGTCACCGACATCGACGGTGAACCGGCATCCGGACTGGACTGGTTCTGGGATGAGATAGTCGATTATCTCGACCTGGAGTTTTACGAGGAGTACGAACAGGTCCGCGATGACACGGATGGCCCGCAGTTCACGGACTGGTACGTCGGTGGGGAACTCAATATCGCTCACAACGTCGTCGACCGTCATGCAGCCCCCGACGCTGAGAACCGGAATACAGTCGCGACAATCTGGGAAGGTGAAGACGGGACAGTCCGTGAGATAACCTACCACGAACTCCACCAACAGGCCAATCGCGTTGCCAATGCACTGGAAGAGCGCGGTATCGGAACCGGTGACACCGTCGGACTGTATATGCCGATGGTACCGGAAATCGTCCCACTGCTGTATGGCTGTTTCAAGGTCGGTGCGATTGCCGTCCCTATTTTCTCCGGGTTCGGGGTCGACGCGACAGCAACCCGCATCGAAGACGCCGAGTGTTCAGTCCTGTTCACCGGTGATGGCTTCTACCGCCGGGGCAGCGAAATCGACCTGAAGTCGGCCGCAGACGAGGCTATCGAGCCGGCCGGTCACGTCGAACACACCATTGTCTATAATCGGCTGGGTTCTGCGGAGTCTGCCCTCTCGTGGGACCCCGATCGTGACGAATGGTGGGCGGACGCAGTCGGGTCCCAGTCTGACGACTACGAGACCAAGTCGCTCCCCGCCGACCACGAGTCGATGCTGCTGTACTCATCCGGGACAACAGGCAAACCGAAGGGCATCGTCCACACACATGCTGGCGGGCTCGTCCAGCCGGCGAAAGAACTCTTCTTTTCGTTCGACCACAAGCCCGCAGACCGCTTTTTCTGGGTCTCGGATATCGGCTGGATGATGGGGCCGTGGACGCTGATCGGCAATCACGCCCACGGTGGCACCGTCTTCATGTATGAGGGGGCACCCGACTATCCCGAGCCGGACCGGTTCTGGAAGATGATCGATACCCACAATCTGTCGGTGTTCGGGATTTCACCGACAGCGATCCGTGCGCTACAGAAGCACGGCGACGAGTGGCTGGAGGGCCACGACCTCTCGACGCTGCGCCTGCTGGGTTCGACCGGCGAGCCGTGGGACCCGGACTCCTGGGAGTGGTTTCTGGAGAACGTCGGCGACGGCACGACACCGATTATGAACATCTCCGGGGGAACGGAGATCTTCGGCTGTTTCCTGCAGCCGACGCCACTGCATTCGCTGAAGCCGGGGACGCTTGGTGGCCCGGCGCTCGGCATGGACATCGACATTGTCGATGCACAGGGGGCATCCGTTGCCGAAGACAACGAGAAGGGGTATCTGGTCTGTCAGTCGTCAGCGCCATCGATGACAAAATCGCTGTGGAGTGGTGACGAGCGGTACCTCGAAGAGTACTGGTCGCGGTTCGGCGATATGTGGGACCACGGCGACTGGGCACAGAAAGACGAGGACGGCTTCTGGTTCTTACACGGTCGTTCGGACGACGTCCTCAACGTCGCCGGCCGGAAGGTCGGCCCGGCTGAGGTCGAGAGTTCACTTATCGAACACGATGCGGTCAACGCCGCTGTTGCGATCGGAGCGGACGACGAAACGAAGGGGACTGCGGTTGTCACATACGTCATTCTCAACGAAGGGTACGAGGAGTCAGACGACCTTCGCGAGACATTGCGCGCGCAGGTCGGGACAGCGCTTGGCAAGCCGTTCCGTCCGCGTGAAGTCCGCTTCGTTGATGAATTTCCGGAGACGCAGTCCGGGAAGATTGTGCGGCGAATCATTCAGAGCGTCTACGAGGGCGCAGAGCTGGGGGACCTCTCAAGTATCGAGAATCCCGATGCAATCGACGAAATCGACAACGCGCGGTAAAATACTTTACTGTCTGGGTGTGACTGTTTGCAGATACAGGCAGTAGCGAGAACGCAATCGACCTCGCTACGATACTACTTGAATCACGGCGGAGGACAGAAGCGCTGCCGGGGTCTAACTGAAACTCACACCGACGTCGTGCATATCCTCGTTGTATCGGGCGATGTTGATTAGCAGTGGCGTCAGACTCTCAACTTCCGCGGCGTTCGAAAGCGGCCCAGCAGGGATCGGTCGGACGCCTGTGAGGTCAGCAGTTAGCGCCACGACTCGTTCACTGACCGCCGGGTCGTCCGCGACCACCAGCGTATCCACATCGAGCGTGGCCTCTAGATCCGCCAGCCGATCCGCTGCAAGGTTGTGGAACGCCCCGGCCACTGGAACAGACTCGGGGGCCCGCTCTGCAACAAACTCAGTAACGCTCCCCGTCGACGGTGGTCGGTAGTGAAGTCCGTCCCCATCGCCGTTCATCCCGACAGCAGGGCTAATGAGCAGTTGGTCCGAGAGTGCGTCATCTTCTGCCAGTGCTTCAACTGTATCGCCGACGTGGTGTGGCGGAATGGCCAGGATAACCACGTCTGCACTGGCCGCGGCGCTACTGTTGTCCGTCCCGTTGATTTCAGTCTCGACACCGTGATCGGACAACCGTTCTTCGTACGTTCTGGCTCGCTCGCTGGCTTTTGCAGCGTCCCGCGAGCCGATCGTAATCGTATGGTCCGTATCGGCGACAAACCGCATCGCAAGTCCCTCACCGATGTCACCAGTACCGCCCAAGATAGCTAACTCCATGCACCTGCATAACGCCCCGTGAAACAAGAAGCTTTGTCCTGTCACGCGAATCGCTACCGACCGTACGCTGCTGCCATCACGTGAAAACCGGGTGCGTTAGCAATAGAATACCACCTAATATCACCTGTGGCAGTTATTCGATCCAGACCGTCTTTTTGTTGACGAACTCTTTGATGCCCATCTCCGAGAGCTCACGACCGTACCCGGCGTCCTTGATGCCGCCGAATGGGACTCGCGGGTCAGATTTGGTCATTTCGTTGATATAGACACAGCCTGCGGAAATGTCCCGTGCCAGACGCTGACCACGTTCCCGGTCCGCTGTCCAGAGGCTTGCACCAAGGCCAAACCGGGTGTCGTTCGCGACCTCAATCGCTTCCTCCGCATCGGCGACCTCGTAGACGGTCGCCACTGGGCCGAACGTCTCCTCGGTGTCCGCAGGACATCCCGAAGGAACATCAGTCAGTACTGTCGGTGGGTAGAAGGCACCGGGCCGGTCAAGCGGCTCGCCCCCAGTCAACAGCGTTGCACCGGCGTCGACGCTGGCCTGTACCTGATCGTGGAGTTCGGCCATGAGGTCAGGGTCCGCCTGTGGACCGACGTCAGTTTCGTCGGACAGTGGGTCACCGACAGTGAGGTCTTCGAAGGCAGTGACGAGGCGATCGACGTACTCCTCGTAGACATCCGTGTGAATGATAAAGCGCTTGGCGGCGATACACGACTGGCCGCCGTTCAGTGTCCGTGCTTGCACCCCAGTTTCGAGGGCCGCATCGAGGTCTGCGTCGTCGAGGACGATGAACGGGTCAGACCCACCGAGTTCCAGCACAGTCTTTTTCAGATGTTTGCCGGCGGTTTCGGCGACGGCACGGCCGGCGGGACCACTTCCGGTCAGCGTCGCCGCACGGACACGGTCGTCTGCGAGGATGCCGTCAACGTTACTGGAGCCAACCATCAGCGTCTGGAACGCGCCCTCAGGATAGCCGGCTTCGGCAAACACTTCTTCCAGTGCGAGCGCACAGCCGGGAACGTTTGAAGCATGTTTGAGGAGGCCAACGTTGCCGGCAGTGAGATAGGGCGCAGCAAAGCGAATGACCTGCCAGAACGGATAGTTCCAGGGCATCACTGCAAGCACTGGCCCGAGCGGGTCATGGACCGTCTTTACTTCCGTTCCCGCTGGACTGGGGTGGTGTTCCTCGGAGAGATACTTGTGTGCGTATTCTGCGTAATGGTCACACGCCCATGCACACTTTTCGACTTCAGCGACGGCTTGCGTGACCGGTTTGCCCATCTCCCGGGTCATCAGCTCAGCGTACCGCTGTTTGTTCTCCCGTAGAACCTCGCCGGCGTTTACCAGCAATTGCTCGCGGTCGCGCAACGGGACCTCACGCCAGTCCTCGAACGTCGACGTGGCACGGTCCAGTTTTCGTTCGACTGCCTCGTCATCGTCAGGGTCGTACACGTCCAGCCGCTCGCCCGTAGCCGGGTTGACTGCCTCCATATCGGTTCAATCTTCGGCGTCATGCATACATTAATCTTTACTGGCCTAAATACTCTGACAGGAAACAACGTTAGCTTTTATACTCATAGGTCAGAAATGTGCTGATGATGTACAAGCACGTAGCTCTGTTAGTCAGACAGGACGATATGTCTCACGAGGAGTTCGTTGACTACTGGCAGACCAATCACACGCCGATCGCGAAGGACATCGAGGGCGTGGTTCGCTACCAGCAAGTCCTTCCAACAGAGCCAGCACACGCCGAATTTGACGGACTGGCGGAACTGTACTTCGAGACGCTTGAAGACCTACACGAGGCGCTAGGCAGTCCCGGCTCCCGGGACTATGACCCTACCAAGGAGATCGCCGCAAAGGCCCGCGAAGACGTGAATAACTTCCTTGCTGTCGAGGAGCGGCCGCGTATTATCGGCGAAGAGATCGTGCAGAAAGACGAGGTCGATGGCGACACTGACGGTCTCTACAAGCACTCGGCGTTTCTCGTCCGGCAAGATGACATGACCCACGAAGAGTTCGTCGACTACTGGCAGACCAACCATACGCCGATTGCCCGTGAAATCGAGGGCGTCGTCAAGTACAATACGGTCATCCCAACAAACCCCGAAAACGCCGAGTTCGACGGTGTCGCCGAACTCTACTTCGACGACATCGAGAAGCTATACGACGCTCTCGGCAGCGAAGGCTCACGGGACTACGCGCCGGACAGAGGCAAGGCGAAAGCGGCCCGCGAAGACGTGAACAACTTCCTGGCTATCGACGAGCGGCCCCGGTTTATCGGACAGGAACAGCTCGTCAAGGACGAGGGGTAGTATGCCTAACTACGAGGCGCAGATCACGCAGGCGTTCCCGGAACTCGACTACATCTCATCGGACGACCTTCGTAGCAAAGTCATCGAAGCGTGGACACTCGCGCTTGAACGGGGTGGCTGGCGCGACATTATGGACATTCCCTACGCCTGGAATATCCACGAGGTGACCAACGTCAGGCACGTCCGCGGTGTCACCAGAATCGCACGGGAATCCGCTATCGAGCAACAGGAGTTCCACGGGGCCGACCCCGATATCGACGTCATCATTGCGGCGACATTACTCCACGATGTCGGAAAATGTTATGAGTACGTTGACTTTGTCGAGGGCGAGAAGCTACTCGACCCGGACCCCAGATACGCAACTGAAGAGATCCCACACTCCCTGTCTGGCTATGCACTTGCTCACGAGGTCGGCTGTCCGCTGGCGGTTCAGCGAGCGATTCCACACTTTATCGGTGAGATCCCGACGCGGACACTGGAAGCCGAACTCGTCAAGAGTGCAAACTCCGCGTCCTCGAACGCGATTACGCAGTCAACGATGGGTATCACGCTGCAGGAGTGGGTTGATGAGTACTCCCAAACGTAGCCACTAGCCCAAACGATAGCACCCCTGCTGAAGAATCGATCGGCGGATTTAGTCCTTCATAGGCACGGATAGTAACTGCGTAATCCAACGCCTTGTTGACAGTCGGTAGCTTCGAGGTCGCCGGTACCCGAAGACACTACCCACTGGTTTCCCTCGCCCGTATTTTGAGGATAGCAGTTTATTTCTACTCGTTTAGCAGATGTCTGCGTCTAAACGTAGGAGATGTGTCGCCATAGTACAATATCTATTGGCATAAACAGCTCTAAAACAGTGATATCTACCCAAACAGAGCTAAAAGAAAATTAAGATTATTATTAATAAGCGTATATGGGAGAGGATACAACTCTTTGAGCTAGATACGTGTATATTGCGGGTACGCTGTTACTTAGGTGCTAAACTCAATGTACGATTTGATAGTATCCGGTGATTCCGCGAATGCATCTGCAAACTCTGACACCGAGCACTGAGTCGTCATAATAGATGCAAGGAACCAGTCCGGGTATTCTGCAAGTGTGCTACGAGCGCGTTTATAATGCCGAACATTTGAATTCACACTCCCGAGCAGCGCTTTGTTCTGGAGGACCAACTGTCTGTGGAGAGCGCCGCCATTGACAGTGAATTCCCAGTCCTCCGGAATGCCAAGGAGGACGCCAACCCCGTTCGCACCGAGTGCTTCGATCGTGGAAAATGCGTGTTTTGCGTGCCCCGTCGCCTCAAACACTAGGTCCATCGGTTCGTGAACTGCAGGGATTTCATCCACAGCCGTCTGTTGAGAGTTGATGTACGTGGCCCCCAGTTCATCAATGATGTCGATGGTCGGGTCCGGCCGCTCACGACGACCGAGACAGTACGTTCGCTCACACCGGTCTGCAAGCATCGCCAGTGTAAGCAGTCCTAACGGACCGTTTCCAAGGACGAGTCCGGCAGACTCCTGCCACTCGAAGGTCGATCTAGACCGCTGTGCCAGCTCGAGTGCCTTTTCGGCATTGCTGATCGGTTCGACCAGAAATCCGACATCCGCAAGCGACTCCGGGATTGAAACGAGAAACGATTCGGGTGTGGTGAAGTACTCAGCCATATAGCCGTGCGCCCCCGCAATCCCGCGTTCGACATACTCACCGGGTGGTGCCATATCAGGCTCATTGTTCTCGAAAAACCGGCTCGATATGTCTGCGGGCCGCCGGACCGTTGGAACAACAATCTCTCCCTCGTTCAGCGCTGTCCCGTTTGCGGACTCAACCATACCGACGGCCTCGTGCCCCAGTATCTGGTGATCACTACCCTCCGGAAACCCACCGTGTGACCCCGATAGTACCTCAAAGTCCGTTCCGTCGATGCCAACTCGGAGAGTCCTCACGAGGACTTCTCCCTGGTCCGGTTCCGGACGCTCGATATCGATGCGTTCTGGCCGAGTCTTCCCCCGCTTGACAGCGATTGCATCCATTGTGATAGATATCCTCGTGAGTGAAAGCCATCATCCATCAACATTTGAATGTTTCGACCAGTAGACAGAGGCACTTCTTCGGTTTTGTTTCTTATTATGAAAAGTTATTGAGTGCTGGAACTCTGATGAACGACAATGGTGCTGAAAGGCGATCGGATGGCATGGGACCAGCACAGTGCCTCTATATTACGATCTGTGCATATCTGGAGAGCGCTGGATTCACCAGACCAAATTTGGAAAACAAGTGTACGCCTGTTATTACATGTGCCGACCGCTAGGAAAGAATTTCACTAAAGGAAATACTCTATTTCGGATAAAAATTTCTGTTGAGGCATGTATCGGCGTTACTGAAAGTATCTTGCGTCGGATAGAAACACAGTTGATCGAGGTATACCGCGCATTGCTAAGTCTAGAGTATCATGACAGCACCGATAAAGAGACAACAACAATCAGGTCAGACCTGCTCCGCATTGAGCTGTCTGACAGCGCTCAGTATCATCCCGGGAACATCCTCCTGTAACCGCTTCCCGCTCAACCGATCAGCGTGTCCCGCCACGTACACAGCGGCGGTTGTGGACTGATCCCGAATCGGAATCGCAACGCAGTTTACGTCCGGATACTGCTCACGACGCTCGAACGCGATACCCCGGTCCCGGATATTATCGAGTTCGGCGGTAAGCGTCTGGCGGTCCGTAATCGTGTTTTCGGTGGCTGCAGGCAGCCCAGTGTGGTCTAAAATAGCATCGACCTCCTCTGGACCGGTCGCTGCGAGGATTGCCTTTCCCGGAGCGCTGCAGTGAAAACACGGGGAGTTTACGTGTCTCGGTGAGTCGTCAACGGCGGTATGATAGACATCGGCAATCTGCTTTTCGCACTTGATAACCAGTCCGGCAGACTCGCCGGTCGTCGCTGATATCTGGTCTATCTGGGGCTTCGTGTCGTGATAGATGGGTGTCTGGGATTTGATGTGTTCGCCGATATCGGCAAACTGTAACGTCAACTGATAGTCCCCTGTACTCTTTCTCACGTAGCCAGATTGCAACAGCGTATTCAGGTGCTTGTACGTCGTACTCCGAGTGTACCCGAGTCGCTCGGCCACCTCTGAGACACCAAGCGGCCCATCGGCATCTCTGAGCGCGTCGACAATGGCGAACGTCTTCATGGGTGCTGTGAGTGTCGCGGTCTCAGTTTTATCGGTCATAGGAATGCTAATTCCGTCTGTATCTTAAGTTTTTATTATTATGAAACGGTCGTTACCAGTCGGCGACGCTGCCATCCTCGTGCCGCCATATTGGATTATGCCAGTCGAGGTCGGCTTCTGCCTTCTCCCGAACTACGTCTAGTGCTACATCGATACCCAGTCCCGGGCCGTCCAACGTCTTCAGGTAGCCATCATCGAACGCAAACGGGTTCGAATTCAGCAGGTCGTGTGCGGGACTGGTCGTCTCAGAGTGAACGTCGAACCCCTGATCCTGTACTAGCAGATTCGGAACGACCGTATCGACCTGGATTGACGCAGCCAGCGCAATTGGCCCGAGCGGGCAGTTCGGTGCAATGGCGACATCGTGTGATTCCGCCATGTTTGCCAGTTTAACCATCTCCGAGATGCCGCCTGCGTGCGAGACATCGGGCTGAATCACGTCAATCGCTCCCGTTTTCAGGAGGTCTTTGTAATCCCATCTCGAGTACAGTCGCTCACCTGCTGCGATAGGTGCGTGGGTCTGGGCTGCGATGTTCGGAAGGTGTTCGATGTTTTCCGGAAGCACTGGCTCTTCAATGAACATCGGCTCGACGGATTCGAGGCGGTTAGCAAGGGTCTTGGCCATCGATTTTGATACTCGGCCTCTGAAATCGATCCCAATATCTACTCGGTCATCCACCGCTGTTCGAACGTGCTGAATTCGTTCTGTGATCTCATCGAGCGACGCTCTTGTTTCGATGAATCGAGTCTGATTTGTCGCATCCATTTTGAGCGCGGTGTAGCCAGCCTCAGCTAACCGCGTCGCTTCCGTAGCGACATCCTCCGGCCTGTCGCCACCGATCCATTTATACACTCTAACCTTATCCCGGCTTTTCCCACCCAGCAGTTCATACACAGGTGCATCGAAATGTTTCCCCTTGATATCCCAGAGTGCCTGATTGATACCAGCAATGGCGGACATCAGGATCGGCCCGCCGCGATAGAACCCGCCCCGATACAGCGCTTGCCAATGGTCCTCAATTCGAAACGGGTCCTTCCCGATGAGGTACTGGTCCAGCATCTCCTCGACTGCCGCCCGAACTGTTTTCGCTCTGCCCTCGATAACAGGCTCACCCCAGCCCAAAAGCCCGGTGCTGGTTTCTAGCTTCAAGAAAACCCAGCGGGGTGGGATTTCGAACAGTTCGTATCCGGTGATTTGCATACTACTGTCTCGCAGCGGGACTGTGATTAACCTTCATGCTACAACCGGCATACTTCAGCTATTGATCGATCAAAACGTGGTACGCCTGTGTATCCTGATGTCCGCCACCGCAGGCCTCTCATCGACAATCGAGATGCGTCATTCGCCTGGGTTGCCGGTCTGACTCGCTATCCCAGTGCACTCCACTCAACATGTTTCGAGAGTTCTGGTGGGTCATCTGGATTGTATCCCTTTTTTACGGCCGTCTTATACGTGAGCGATTGCAAGATTTTCAACGGGACGATGGGGTGGTCTGGTGATTGAGCGGGGAGTTCGATTGCGATGTCGCCACCGTACTCATTCGTCGGCCGCCGCAGGACAATTGTGGTCACGCTGGCGTCGCGTAGCTTCGAAACGACCTCGCTGGTCAATGATGACTTCGATTCTTGGGTAGCAATGATGAGTGCGGGCTCACCGGCGGCGTTTGCGATGGGACCGTGGCTGATCTCGGGTGTTGGGAGTGGTGTCGTGTGCAACAGTGCCCCCTCACCGAACTTCGTCGCAGCCTCGCCCGCAAGTCCATATTCGATCCCCCGGCCGAGCGTGTAGAGCGTCTCGGCCTCCGCAAGGACGGATACGGCTGCCTCGAGATTCTGAGTAATCACGTTCCGGCACGTGCGTTGCAACTCGCTCGATGTGCGCTCGCTGTATTTGCTTTCGAGCAACGAGAGCGTCAGCATCACCGCGGCATCCACTGTTTTGGTAGCAAGGACTGCCTTCTCGGTCCCCGCTGGCGTGACAAGGACCTCGTCTGCTACTGACCCGAGTGATGAATCGTCGCTGTTTGTAATACCGATAACGACCGCACCCCGCTCCTTTGCCCGTCGAGCGGCTGTAACAGTTTCAGATGTCTCACCGGACTGGGAGTAGGCAACAACAACCGTTCGATCAGTAATCGGTGGGCCAGTGAACAGATACTCCGACGCGGCGTACGCTGTTGCGTCGATACCACGCTGGAACGACGCATACTGGCCGATCACTCCTGTCCAGTAGGAAGACCCACAGCCGATGAAGTGGACTCTGTCAGCGTGTGCAATACGCTTGCGTGGCTGGGAAAGGTCATGAGTACTCATCTCGAAATCATTCAGTCGGTCGATACCGGTTCGGATCTCGTTGTAGACTGCGTGTGTGGTCATATTTTGGTGTTCATGGGGAGCCACCGTGGTCAGTTATGTTACTGACAGCGCCGACAGAGGCGCTCTGGTCAGCCGGCAGCTCTCTGTCTGAGTTGAGCCTCGCTGCGATCGCTTAGGTTGCGAGTTGATCACAGTGGGACATAAAACCATACGATAGGTATCTCAGGTGGCACTTGGACAACACTACCGACGAAAACATCCCAAACAATTAATTATATATACTAGCTGGTTCGTTGGTGATACCATATGTCAGACAGTAGTTTGCGGAGTGGCAAGCGACGTCGCTTCATCAAAAGCGCCGGCGCGGCAACGGTCACGCTACTCGCAGGCTGTGGCGGCAGTGACAGTTCAGAGAGTACTCCCGGAGATGGTGGGGATGGCGATTCCGGCGCGAGCACCGGGGACCAGTCGAACAGTATAACCACCCTCACAGTCCGTCACTTCGTCAATGACCACATTGAGACGTTCTACGAGAAACACAATCCGATACTGAAGAAAGAACACGGGATCAAGGTGGATTTCGAAACGATGGGCTGGGGCGTCGCTCGGAAGAAGCAAAACAACAGTATTTCGACCCGGACCGGTCCAGATGTCGAAGAAATCGCATCGACGTGGATGCCACAACAGGTCAATTCTGACGGCTGGATGGACCTCGGCGAGGCCGGCGTCTCAATGCCGACAGACAATATCTACGAGTCACCGCTTCAAATAGGCGAGTTCGATGGTGTCCGGGCTGGATTCCCCTGGTTCTGGGGACCACGTGGACATATTTACTATAAATCGCTGTTCGAGGAAGCTGGTATCGATGGCCCGCCATCGACCTGGGACGAACTCGCGAATGATGCGACGAAGTACAATGAACAGGCCGAAAAGTGGGAACAGGAGGGCTACAACACGAGATACCTGTTTGGCATTCCTGGTGCGAACAACTGGGCCGTCGTCCAGTACTATATGATGCTCATCTGGCAAAACGGTGGGAGCGTGATTGATGGGTCCAAGCCGACATTTGACAGTGATGCGGCGGTGGAGGCGCTGAATTTCTACAAGGACCTGTCGACGACGCACAAGGCGTCTCCACAAGCGTCAGTCGAGTGGAACGGCGTTGCACGGAATAACGCGTTTAGCAGCAAGCGGATAGCCTCTACGTGGCAAGGGCTCAGGGTTGCAAATGAGATTGATGCCGAACTCGGCGTCGGCAAGCCACCAGCTGGTCACCGAGGAGAGTCGTCTACCTTCTTCGGAGTGAATCTCATGGGTATCCATCCTTGGACGAAGAAGAAGGGCGCAGCCGCGACATTCATCGAATATCTGATGCAGCCAGCGGTCAACGCAGAGCTCGCGAAGGGGTCTGGCTTCCTGCCGACTATCAAGAGTAGCTTCGAGCAAGAAGCCTTCCAGGGTGAGCTGTATCAATCTTTCAGTGAAGACGTGCTGAACAGTACAAATGCCAAGACAGCGCCACAAGTTGTGGGATGGGGTGATGTCTCCGGAGCAATCAAAGGGGCTGTCACGAAAGTGCTCACGAAGGCAGCAACCAACTCCTGGTCCGAAGGCGATACCGAGGCGGCACTCCAGCAGGCTGCGATGCAGGCGGAGAACGCGCTACAGGGCTGAGCCCCGCAAACGATCATTTCAGTGCGTTACGCCGCTTGTCCAGTTGCATATCTACGTGCACTTTCTCGGTTCGGTAGTACCCAAGTGTCGTGCAGAACGGTTAAATACATAGCATAATAATCGATTGTGTATGCTCTTGTCCGCGTACCAGCGCGTCAGACGTCGACTCCCAGCAGTCCATATCCCATACGTTAGCTCGTTACCTGCAAGCCAGCGGTTCGGACTCAAGCTCATTGCTCCGGCCCTGGCGATGATGCTTCTCGTCCACGGGATTCCGGTCATTCTCGGGTTCGTTATGAGCTTCTATGAGTTCCCGTCGCTCAGATACACCGACTGGTTCCGCCCTGAGACGTTTGTCGGGCTTGACCACTTCGCGAAGGTGTTCCAGAAAGATACGATCTATGGCGCACAGTTCTGGAACTCGCTCAAAGTCACCATTCTGTATACGGTCGGGTCGGTGATAGGGACGTACGGTCTCGGGCTCGTCACCGCGCTTACCCTCGATAAGCAGTTCCGGGGCAAGCTTGTCGCGAGAACCGTGATTCTGATTCCGTATGTGACGCCGGTTGTCGTCACGCTGCTTACCTGGCGGATGATGTTCCGGAGCGATACTGGAGTCATCAACGCGTTACTCCGTCAGGCTGGACTCATAGAGGGCTCCCTGTTCTGGCTTCTGGGTCCAAACTCACTGTATGCGATAATCATCGCAAACGTCTGGCGGAACTTCCCGTATGCGGCAATCATGTTGTACGCTGGGTTGCAATCAATTCCTGAACAGTTGTACGAGGCTGCCGAGATCGATGGGGCCGGCAGATGGGGGAAACTGCGGTACGTCACGCTGCCACAGTTGAAGCCCGTCTCTGCCGTCATTTTACTGCTATTGATACTCTGGACCTTCATCAATTTCCCCGTCCCGTATATTTTGCTGGGTGGGTCACCCAGCGAATCGGGGAACGTCCTGATGTTGCTCATTTACTCCTTTGGCTTCAAACAGAGTGCGTACGGAATCGGGTCCGCACTCAGCGCGATGCTGTTCCTGTTCTCGATGACCATCGCATACGTCTATTACAAACGCGTTGTGGCCTCTAGCTACGACGGAGGTGCTATCTGAGATGCTCAGTTCGCTCATGGCTGCTGTCGGGTCAGAAAGTACGACGGTGCCCGACGAAATGCGGCTAACTGCGGATGGGAAAGAGCTCGTATACCAGCTGCTCTGGCGGTCCGTGCTCATCCTCATTCTCATATTCGCGATATTCCCCGTCTGGATGATGTTCACGACATCGTTCAAAACCCGCGATGAAGTGTTGCAGCTCGGGCTCGATATAATCCCAGCGGACCCCTATGTCCAGAACTACTTCCTGATGTTCCAGCGGTTCCCGCTTGTTGACTACTACGTTAACAGCCTGGTCATTTCGAGTGTGACCACCGTCCTCTCGTTGCTTATCGGTGGATTAGCTGCCTACTCGTTGTCGCGATACGAGTTCCCCGGCAAGGAGAAGTTCGAGATGGGGGCACTCGCAACGCAGATGATCCCCGGCGTACTCATCCTCATCCCGATGTTTCTGTTGTTCATTGTCATGGACCAGTCCGCGAACATCCCGATGAAGGACACGTACCATGGGATGATATTCCTCTATACGACGTTTACTGTCCCATTCACCATCTGGATGCTTCGTGGGTACTTCGACACGATTCCGACCGCACTGGAGGAAGCCGCGCGGATCGACGGCTGTACGCGGACGCAGGCCCTGTTCCGCGTCGTGATGCCGCTCGCAGCACCAGGGCTGGCCGCGACTGGGATGTTCGTGTTCCTGCTCGCGTTCAACGAGGTGCTGTTCGCGTCAGTTCTGGCGACTGACAACGTGACGCCGTTCTCTATTGGGATCCAGAACTTCCAGCAACAGGATCAGACGATGTGGGGCCAGATGATGGCTGCCTCGACCCTCGCCGCTGTGCCACTGCTCGCAATCTTCGTCGTGTTTCAGCGGCAGATCGTTTCCGGGCTAACTTCCGGGAGTGTCAAGCAGTAATCTTCGAGTGTAGCTGCTTGTGATCGCAAACGTAGTTTTATATCCCCAGCACGTCGGATGTTGTTATATGTCGACGCAGACAGTAGCGAGTATGCCATTGGAACAGAAGGTCGGCCAGTTGTTCATGGCTGGCTTCGATGGCTCCGAACCGACTGATGGAATACGGGAACTGATTCGTGAGTACAACCTCGGAAACATCATTTACTTCACCAGAAATATCGCATCTCCATCGCAGGTGACAGCGCTTTCAGCGGAGTTGCAGTCAGAAGCCACAGCGGTCGGCGCTGGCCACCCACTGTTCGTCGCTACCGATCAGGAGGGGGGTGTCGTCTCACGCCTCAACTGGGGCACGCAACTGCCGAGTCAGATGCTCATCGGGGCCTGTGATGACGACGCGATGGCCCGGAAAGCAGGTGCAACCGTCGGACGGGAGCTACGGAGTCTCGGGATCAATCTGAATCTCGCGCCGGTCCTCGACGTCAACAACAACCCAGAGAACCCCGTAATCGGTGTCAGGTCCTTCGGGGAAGATCCCGAGCGTGTGGGCGCACTGGGCGCAGCCATGGCTCAGGGACTCCAGTCCGTGGATGTCGCTGCCTGCGGGAAACATTTCCCCGGTCATGGCGACACGGCAGTCGACTCTCATCTCGATCTGCCGGTGGTTGCCCACGAGCGGCCCCGACTGGAGCGCGTTGAGTTCCCCCCATTCGAAGCTGCGATACAGGGCGGCATCGACGCGATTATGACCACGCACGTCGCCTTTCCGGCGATAACAGGGGACGAGGAACTGCCGGCGACGATATCTTCAGCAGTCCAGACAGCACTGCTTCGGGAGCAATTCGGGTTTGATGGGTTACTCGTCACGGACTGTCTCGAGATGGATGCGATTGCTGAAGGCGTCGGCAGCGCCGAAGGGGCTGTCCGTGCAATAGAGGCCGGGTGTGATATCGTCACTGTTTCGCACACGCTTGAGCAACAGCGCGCAGCGATTGAGGCCGTTCTTACTGCCGTCCGGACGGGACGGCTTACCGAGGAGCGAATCGACCGGTCGCTGCATCGCATCCAGCATTATAAAGAGCAACGGCTGGGTGAATCTGAGACTGCCGAAGCGCCGGAGTGGGATGGCTGTGCGGCTGCGTCGAAACAGCTTGCAACTGAAATCGCAAACTGTGGGATAACACTCGTCAGGGACGACAACGAGACACTGCCGTTCGATACGTCACGTCATCTGCACGTGGTTAGCTTTACTGGGACGCGGGGGTCGCCCGCCGAGGACGACCGATACGACCCAGAGGTGGTCGCTGCTGCGCTCAGAGAGGTCGGGTTTGAAATTACGACGCATACCATGGCTGGCGGTGAGACCGTCGATATAACGCCAGCAAACGAGCAGATTGTGGCCGTCAGTTACGATGCCCTGTCGAGCGAGGCACAGGCAGAGACACTCCAGACACTCGTTGCGCACCACGAGCAGGTAGCAGTCCTTGCTGTGCGGAACCCGTACGACCTCGCTGTCTGTCCAGACGCGGCGACGTTTTTGACGACATACGACTACTCGCCGGGTGTGATTCAGGCAGCGGCGAAAACACTGGCAGGGGCAGTCAAACCAACAGGGACGCTGCCGGTCACAATTCCCGAGTGAGGTATCTTCAAACACGGTGCTTGTCAAGCGCCCACGGCGCTATCCGAGGAATTCCTGTGCAGACTCGTGGAGCGGGACGAACCCCTCCGCACTGCGGGCACCAGCCTGTTTGCCAAACACGAGATTCTCGGCGCGAAGTCCATCAATGAGGTTATCGAACTCAGCATCGATACCGCCGTGCTCAACGAGGAACTCCACCTGTGACTCGTGTTTCTCAATTGCTGTGACCTTTTGTTCCAGATACCCATCAATATCGATGAACATGGATGGAGTAAACTCCGATGTCGGCTTGCCGAAGTAGTAGATGTTGTCCGGATCGCAGGGTTCGAAATCCGTCTCAACGAGTGGCAGCGACGCCATGTAGTACGCGTCCGTAACTAACCGTGAAGTCGCCCGATGATCTGGATGCATATCGTCTTTGTAATGCGTGAGGATGATGTCCGGCTCATACTCCCGGATTACATCCACTATCTCGACACGGTGCTCTAGGGAGTAAGTGATTCGCCCGTCCTTGAAATCGAGAAAAGCGACTTCTGACGCGCCTAACACGGCTCCCGAGTCGCGGGCCTCCTGTTCGCGCACTCGCCCGACCGCTTCCTGTGAGTTCGTTTGTAGCCCGCCGTATTCGCCCCGGGTCATATGTACGATACTAACCTCATCACCACGTTCAGCGTGCTTTGCTATCGTACCGCCACAGAAGACATCTGCGTCGTCTGGGTGGGCAACTACTACGAGGACATTCATGCTGTGCTATGATATTGTCAGTTATTATTTATACTTTTCTTTGTCACAGATGCGTGAGCAGGCGGTCAACGACGTACGCAGCACCGTCTTCATCAAGACACATTGGGTTGAGAACAATCTCCCCCTCGTCGATACGATCCTCACCGACATACACGCGGGGGTCCTCCCGCTGAAGCTCTGAGACCAGCGTCGCTGCCGGGGAGGTGGATTGGGAGCTGGGAATGTCGACAATGACGTGAGGTGCCACACTCTGCTCACCGCCAGCGACAACTGTGGTCGCCACGCCCGCCGACTCAAGCTGGCCTGCCATGCTCTGGGCGAGATTCTCCCACTCGGCAACAAGCGCCTCCTGATCCTCTTCGATGAATAGTTCTAGCGCGCGAATGAGGCCGACAAGTTCCTCTTTCCCGACCTTGAGCGACCGTCCGATACCCTGTCTGGGGACCCCATCGAATCGTTCCGTATCGATAAGCGAACTGGGTGGGTTCCAGACTCGACGGTCGACGTGCATATCTTGATGCTGGGCCGCGATTGAGCGGATATACCGACGTTTGCCGGCGATAAGACCCGTCGTTTGCGGGCCACGGATTCCTTTACCACCACTGAACACCACCATGTCTGCTCCCTGTTCGACGAAACGGGAGAGGTTTTCAATGGGCGGAACCTCGGCGGCAGCGTCGACAATCACGGGCACATCGTGTCGATGTGCAATCTCCGAGACAGTAGAAAGTTCGGGCTGTGTGTACGTTTTCTGGACGTACGCAACCCCAGCAGTGTTCTGGTCAATAGCGCTTTCGATTTCCCAGGGTTCAACGTTTGTTGCGCCGGTTCCAAGGTGGTAATCGTTTGTCCCGACATCGACGATGTTTGCGCCCGCCGCCCGCAATGCATGGTCATATCCAGTCCGGTGAGTCCGGGGCATCACGATGTCGTTTGGTGCGTCTGTCGGATGGGGTAACTCCGACATAGTCTTCGGGTCGTCCCCCGCGATCGCGGCAGCTGCGGCCAACAACAGACCGGCTTCAGCGCCCGGCGAAACGTATCCGGCTTCCGCCCCAGCGATTTCAGCGATCTGTTCGGACGCCTTTGCTTCTAGATCACTCAACTGAACGAATTCGTCGGCAGCAGCGCGCATGGCGTCCGCGGCTTCTTCCCGAATGAGGCTGCCACCGATCCGCGTTTTCGTTCCCGCTGCATTGATGACCGGCGTGACGCCTAACTGACGATACACTGACTCTGACTCTGTTGTGAATGGAACCATAGTTGTGCTCTTTTCACTACCGCTAATCCTGTATACGAACTCAAACCTTCTCCAGGTATATGAAAGGTTCCCATCTATAATCGAAGAACACAAACTATTATATATCTCTGTGAAGCAATAACAGATATCGCATGGCACAGTTAGCGCTCGATAACCTTGTCAAGACGTTCTCCGACGGGAGCGACGAGGTTGTCGCTGTCGATACGGTGGATATGTCGCTGAACGACGGCGAATTTCTGGTACTGGTCGGCCCATCCGGCTGTGGAAAATCGACAACCTTGCGGATGGTTGCCGGGCTTGAGACGGTAACTGAGGGCGATATTTTGATCGGAGATGAATCCGTTATCGGCACCGAGCCCCGTGACCGCGACATCGCGATGGTCTTTCAGAACTACGCGCTCTATCCACACATGACCGCAAAAGAGAATATGTCGTTTGGGTTGAAGATGACGACAGATCTGGATACAGAGACGATTGAACAGCGTGTAACCGAGACAGCCGAGATGATGGGCATTGAGGACCTGCTTGATGATCCGCCAAAGGAGCTCTCTGGCGGCCAGCAACAGCGAGTGGCGCTCGGAAGAGCAATCGTCCGGGACCCGGCAGTGTTCTTGATGGACGAACCGCTGAGCAATCTGGATGCCAAACTCCGGACGAAAATGCGGACCGAACTAAAGAGCCTCCAGAACGAACTCGATGTTACGACCATCTATGTCACCCACGATCAGACGGAGGCAATGACGATGGGCGACCGTATCGCTATTCTGGACGACGGCGTATTACAGCAGGTTGGAACGCCACTGAAGTGTTATCACCGTCCAGCCAATCGGTTTGTCGCCGGATTTATCGGGTCGCCCTCGATGAATTTCATTCCTGCCGCTGTTGAGGACGGATCACTAGTACATCAGGAGTTTACCTATGCGCTATCTGCCGAAACCGCCGCCCAACTTGACGGGCACGATAAAGTCATTCTCGGCGTCCGACCTGAGGATATTCAACTCAGCACCGCGACGGGACCGGAGCAGACAGTCACCGCGACCGTCGACGTTGTTGAGCCACTTGGGGATCTATTTCACGTGTACGTAACTATTGATGGGCAGCAGTATACGGTCACCGTCGAGGATGGGACAAACCTCGGGAATGGGGTCAGAGTCGGATTGAAGTTCCCAGAGGATGTCATCCATCTCTTTGATGCGGACTCTGGCACCGCGATCAAAAACAGTGAAACGGAGATCGACGAAGAGAGTCCGGTTGCCGCCTGATTTTCTTGTCCGGTAACGCCCGAGAGGACGTGACTTGAGAGAAGAACACCCAGTGGTAGTGACGACCGGGAGAATACCCAGTCGGCCACCGAAGGAAATAGAGCACTGCCAAGCCCATTTTGCCGGCACACTGAGCGCAGGGCTGGCTGACGATATGATCCGAGAAGTACTTGCTTAGTATTCAATATTCTCTCCCCACAAGCGAGTGTGAGAGTTTGTTTCGTAATATGAAATTGTTCGGATAGCCACTAGAAGTAGCTAGCAAGGCGGAATCACTCGCTAGATGAACTGCCATAGTTGCGGAGCGTCAGGATAGTACCACTGCTTTGTTTCGTAATGCGACATCTTTAGAGAGGACAGATAACAGATGTACATACATTATCGGGTCGGGCTACATCTCTCACCAAACGCTCAAGAGTAACAGAGAGGCAGACACATCCCTGACTGAGATTCAACAGCAGTGAACAGTTCACAGTATATCCTGATGGTTGCACTGTGGACCCATAGCTCGCAACCTCTGGAGGGCCGACCACTAAATAACATGTGTACGCCTATTACTAGTATCGGTTCTCGCACTGAGGCTCGCCAATTTCGGGTTATAGTGGTGGAGTGCAGTAACACCCAGTATCAAACTGCTACGTGAAGGAGTGGCGGTTGTACAGCGAGAGAGCGGAGTACGAACAGGACCAGTCGGAGCGGATTGGGATACGGTGGCAAGATTTGTCCCGGTTGCCGCTGATATCTTTCCTAGGGTTTCACTGCATTTCGTATACTGAGATCAGATTCAATCAGATTGAACGCAATATTGAGCAGTAAGGGTACCAGTGTGCGATATCTACACCAGTCGAACTAGACATCGATATACGATTGCCCGCCTCCGTTTTTCAGTGGTTACCAAGCATGTGGACCGAAAGAACGGAAATTCAGGGAGTGGAGTGGATCGGCGAGGCGAAGAGACCGTGTCACAGTACAGTCACCGCGACGCCACTGAGAATACACCGGGCAGAACAGTCCTTGGACAGAGTTCAATTTGGTTGAATAATTTTATAACCACTTAGCTAAATATACGTGTATGACAGGACAAGACCCTATAGAGTCCGCCGAAAGAGTGCTCGATATTATTGAAGCACTGAAAACGGAGCAGGCACTCGGCGTCACTGAACTGGCAGAGCGGGTGGGGATGCCCAAGAGCACGGTCCACGTTCATCTCTCAACTCTCAAGAGTCGAGGCTACGTCGTACAGGACCAGAACAAGGCCTATCGGCTGGGCTTACGATTTCTTGATATTGGGATGAAAGTCCGCGAGCGACAGGAAATGTATCAGGAAGTCGCTCCAAAACTGAACGAGATAGCCGACGAAACTGATGAAAAAGCGTGGTGGATCGTCGAAGAGAACGGCAAGGCAGTCTTCCTGGCGAAATCACTCGGCAGTCGGGCGATTCAGACAAACTCACAAATCGGCCAGTACACCGAACTGTACAGGCTGGCTGGTGGAATGGCAATTCTCTCAGTATTGCCGAAACACCGACGGCAATCAATCGTTGACGGCTACGACTACCCCCTTCCAGACGGTCGAAATCGGCAGGAACTCGAAGCGGAACTTGACGAGATTCAGGACCGCGGGGTTGCCTACGGCATTGACCAGTTCCTCGAAGGCGTAGCCGGTGTCGGTGCACCGCTGGTAGACAACGCCGGCAACACGTACGGTGCTATCAGTGTCTCGGGGCCGGCGAACAGGCTAGACTCGGAACGCATCGAGAACGAACTGACCGACCTCATCCGTGGAATCTCCGGCGAGCTACAGGTAAATCTATCCTATCAATAGTTCTACTGACTCGAACACTACTGATTTGGGCTATCTCTCCGTGAGGCCGTTTGTTCCCCGCCCAGCAAGGCGCTGACACAACAGTCTCCCCCATTCAAGAGAATAGAACGATCCGTGAGATATGTTCACAACTATTTAACCGCTCCCGATCGTGCATGGAACTCAAGCGATGGGTGGTCGGACTTGTGTCAAGCAGACCCCTACGCCATGTGAGCTAATGACCAGAGATTGGATCGATGTCTGCTGATTGTCGCCTAGATCAGTCAGTGACACCGACGCCGAGGTGTCTGTCGAGTACGTCCTTGTCGTCTTGGATCTCCGCCGCAGTTCCCTCGTGGACGATTTTGCCTTTTTCCAGGATGTACGTATACTCCGAGACCTCGAGTGCAACCGGGATGTTCTGCTCGACGACCAGCACTGTGATACCTTGCTCGTTCAATTCGAGGATGAGGTCCTCTATCTGCCGGACGACATAGGGAGCAAGCCCTTCGGTCGGTTCGTCAAGCAACAACAGATCCGGGTCAGCAGTCAGGGCACGACCGACCGCAAGCATCTGCTGTTCGCCACCCGAAAGGACCGACCCATCTCTGTGTTCTCGCTCTGCGAGGTTCTCGAACATATCCAGTACATCGTCGACTGATGGCCCGTCAGGCGACTCGGCACCAATCTCACCCATTCTGATGTTCTCCCGAACGGTGAGTTCGGGGAAGATCCGGCGCTCTTCAGGAACGAACCCGATACCGCGCCGGATCGTCGTCTCGGAGTTGCGTGTCGTGATATCCTCGCCGTTGAACGTTATTGACCCTCCGTTCGGGGTGATGTTGCCCACAATCGACCGGAGCGTCGTTGTCTTGCCGACCCCGTTGCGCCCGACCAGCGACACAACGCTTCCGCGTTCGACGTCCATCGAGACGCCCTGCAGTACCTCAGTCATCCCGTACCCGGCCCGGACATCCTCGAGAGAAAGTAGCGGGTCAGTCATTCTCGAACACCACCGAGGTACGCATCGCGGACGTCCTCGTTGTTTGCGATCTCTTCAGGAGTCCCGCTTGCGAGTTCTTCGCCGCGGGTCAGGACAGTAATCCGGTCCGAGACACGCATCACAAGGTCGATATCGTGTTCAATGAGCATCAGCGACCGGTCTGAGAGAACCTCATCGATAAGATTCATCGTGGCCTGTGTCTCCTCGCTACTCATTCCGGCGGTTGGTTCGTCGAGCATGACGAGATCGGGGTCTGTCGCCAGTACGAGACCCAGCTCGAGTCGGCGCTGGTCGCCGTACGCAAGAGCCTCTGCGTGCTCGTCAGCCCGGTCTCGAAGACCGATCTGCTCCAGCACTGTCCCAGTTTGCTCCGTAATTTCATCGAAGCCGTTCTTGTCACGGAACAGTGCCTCGCCGGGATTGATCTCGTCACTGTGGACGGACTGTGCTGCCAGACGCACGTTTTCTCTGACGGTGAGGCCGCCGAAAACATTCGTAATCTGGAACGACCGTCCCAGTCCCCGGCCGACCCGTTCGTGTGGTGCGACGTTAGTAATATCCTCACCCTTGAACCGCACAACGCCTTCTGACGGCGATAGCGCGCCAGTGATGAGATTAAACGTCGTTGTCTTTCCGGCCCCGTTTGGCCCGATAACGCTCCTGAACTCACCATCCGCAACCGACAGTGAAACGTCGTCAACGGCGGTGAGCTTGCCGAACCGCTTCGTCAGTCCGTCCGTTTCGAGTACAGTCTCAGTCATCGCTTCTCACCTCCGGTTCATCCATATCTACGGTACCATCCGCGTTGTTGGCCGTCTCCAGTCGCTGTGCCACGAGGGACGGAATTGATACGATACCGCGTGGGACGAACAGCACGAACAGGATAAACATCGTCCCGATAATAAGCCGCCACTGGTCGGTGTACGACGAGAGGAATTCCTCGGCGCCGAAGAAGACACCGGAGCCGATCATGGGACCGTACAGTGTTCCCATCCCACCGAACAGCGCAATGACAATGACCTCGCCTGAGTGGATCCAGTTGAGTGTCTGGTCCGGTGAGATGATGACAGTTGACGGACTGATGGCGAGGAGTCCGCCGGCCAGTCCGGCCATACCGCCGCTGATGACAAACGCTCGGCGCTTGTATCTGTTGACGTCGTACCCGATGAACTCCGCTCGCTCTTCGCTTTCCCGGATCGACTGCAGGACACTGCCAAACGGCGCGTTCATCATGCGCCGAGCGAACAGGAGCGAGAGCACGGCAATGAACAGGGCGAGATAGTAGAACACGAACTGCTGTCCGACTTCATACCCGAGGACCCCGAACTCGATGTTCGAGAGTGACGCCCCGATACTACCGAGTCCGAGGAACGCCTCGAAGCCGAGCAGGCCGTCGCTCCCGCCAGTGAAGTCGAACTTGAACACAGCGCTGTAGAGCAACTCCGCAAACGCCAGCGTAATCATCGCGAAGTACACGCCGGAAACGCGAATAGAGAGGCTTCCGACGATCCAGGCTAGGACGGCACAGATGAGAATAGCCCCGAGTAACACGACAAAAACAGACTGTGAGTAGTGCAACATGACGAGCGCAGCGGTGTATGCGCCAACGCCGTAGAACATCGTGTGGCCGAGCGGGACCAGTCCGGCGTACCCCATCACGATATCCAGACTCAGTGCGAAGATGGCCCAGATGAGGATCTCATTAAGCACGACAAGGTAGTACTGATCGCCCATGAACAGAATCGCGACTGGCGCAACTGCAAGCGCGACGACGGCGATACCACCGAGCCGTACCCGTGTGCTGTCTGCCAGTATCCCGCCGTACCCGCCGACGAGAATCTCGCCTTCACCTTCTGACTCTTCACCCCGCGTTCCAAACAGCCCTTGTGGTTTCACCAGCAACACCGCAATCATAAGCAGGTACACGGTCAACCCTTCCAGATTGGGGACGCTCAGTGTCGTGTCACCAAACGTGGCCAGAACACTCCCACTGTAGGCCCGCATCAGCGTCTGGACGACACCGACGAGCAATCCGCCGAAGACAGCCCCTCTGAAGCTACCGAGGCCACCGAGGACGACGACAACGAATGCTGGAATGATGACGCTGTTCCCCATACCAGTGTTCACGTTCTGGTAGCCGCCAAGGACAATCCCGGCGACGGCGGCGAGCGCTGCACCGACGCCAAAGACCAGCGTGTAATACTGGTCGATGTCAATGCCGACGTTCCGAACCATCTCGCGGTCCTGCGACCCGGCACGGATGATCATCCCGTACTTTGTCCGGTTCAGCAGGTACCACGTCACTACCGCGAGCAACGCTGCGAAGACGATCATGAAATAATTATACACGGATACCTGGACGCCCAGTATAGACACTGGCTGGCTCAGATACTCAGGGACAGCTAGCTGTCGTTGCTGTGTCCCCCAGATAAGACGGATCACGTCATTGATGACGAGCACGAGCCCGAACGTCAGGAGAATATGATATAGCGGGTCTCGGCCATACAGTGGCCGGACAGTCGTTCGCTCGATAGCGGCACCGATGAGACCGACGACGACCGGTGCAACCACTATCGCGATCCAGAACCCAGTCCCCGCACCGAACGGCGCAATGATGCTCAAAGAGAGATACGCACCGAGTGCGAACAGCTCGCCATGGGAGAAGTTGATCACGTCCATCACGCCGAAGATGACTGATAGTCCGGCGGCTAACAGGACATAAACCATCCCCAGGGTGAGGCCATTCAGCAGTTGTTCAATGAAATCGGCAGCAACCATTGTACTACCTACATCTCACAGCCGAGGTCACTGGCTGGTGGCAGCGTCTCCGAACCCGGGACCTGCTCAAGGAGTTCGACATCCGCTGAATCACTATCGCCCTCGACGAGTTCGGCCATCCACGTCGGATTGGTGGCCTGGTGATCGCTCTCCCGAAGCGTGATGTCCCCCAGTACTGTCGTGAACGTGCCACCTTCGAGTGCGTCCCGGACATCCCCCGGTTCGGTACTCCCGGCCTCGTGCATTCCCTTGGCCATCAGTCGCATCGAGTCGTAGCCGACGCGGGCAAAGTTGCCGGGCTCTCTGTCGTTCTCGCTGGCGTAGGCCTCAACGAATGCCTGATTGTCCCCCATCTCGATCGAGGGGTCGTACCGAGCGCCACCGAATGTACCAACGCTGTTCGACCCGGTCCCGGCACGGACACTCTGGAACGTCTGGGTCGGACCGACAACAGCGACCTGGTCGGTGAGGCCCTGGTCCGCGGCCTGGTTGGTGAAGTTCACCAGATCACCGCCGGTCATCCCCAGCATGACCACGTCAGCCTCGGAATTGCTGATCTGCGTGATGAACGAGCCGTAGTTGCTTGCACCCAGCTCCGACGTTGATGTTCCGACCTCGGTGTAGTCGTCGCTGGCATTCTCCATGCGCCTGCTCGTGCGGTTGTACACCGAGTCGCCGTACGCGTAGTCCGCGTAGTGGAACCAGACATTGGTCCCCAGATTGTTGACCGAGTATGCCGATATCGCCTCGGCAATCTGTGCAGTATTCGTCTCAAAACGGAACACCCATTCGTTGCAGGCAGACCCGGTGATCGGAACCGCTGCACCGCCGGGGAAGTAGATATGCTCAGACTGAGCGGCAAAGTCATTCAGCCCAAGCGCAACCGAACTGGAAATCGCACCGAACACGAACTCTGCTCCATCCTCCTGAACAACACGCTGAGCCTCTGACTGTGCGGCCCCAGCTTCGGTTTCTGTGTCGCCCGTCACCAACTCGAACTCGAAGTCGTAGTCGTCGTTGTTGTTTATCTCCGTCACAGCGAGTTCAGCCCCAGTGCGCTGGCCCGGTCCGAGAGAGCTGTACGGGCCAGTCATTGGGTTCAGGCTCGCAACAGTTACTGCCTCCTCGCCGCCTGTTGACCCGCCTTGACAGCCAGCGAGGCCAAGCGCGCCGACCGCCCCGGCAGCGGCGATGAACTGTCTCCGTGACCGGTCGATTCCCACAGTACTGTCTGGTGAGGTACCTTCGTTCGACATAGGTTCATTATCTATTGTTAAGCAAATCGTATTAAAGCCTTGCCCCCTGTCGGCGCGTCTCACGCTGTTCGCTGCGTTCAGTAGGGCGCTATCGCGTCCTCTCGCTTACGCTCCCACCACCGCAGTGATCTAGCTAGTGTTGTCGTCCTGCCTGTACAGCCACGCCAGCGCAGTCCCGAGTACTGCGGTCACTCCAGTCAGTGTCGTGAAGCCGGGCCCACTGGCCTCAGTCCCGGTGTTCGCTTCCGTCGCTGTGTCCGCGCTCGCTGTTTCTTCGGTCGTTGTCGCGCCGCTCGCCACAGTACTCTCGTCTGTCTCAGTGCCGTCACTCGTCGGCGTGTCACCGATAGCGGCGCCAGCTGGATTTGCTGGCATCGACAGCGCTCGAGTCTCGGCTGTAGCGGACTCGATATCTGCATCGGCGAACAACAGCTGTTTGTACTCGAAATTCTCGAACATCGCCAGCTGGTCATCGTAATGCTCGCCAGTAGTGCCGTCTGGAGCGACATAGCCGTCGTTTCCGGGCGGAAGGATGTTCTCTGCCTTCGGGTCGTCGCTGAGCCGGACGATGTGGTTCTCAGTCCCGCGGTTCATCAGCGCCGTGTTCCCAGCGGACGTGACGCCGATAGGCATCCCGAACAGCGCGAGGTTATCGAACTCGTGCAGGGCCGCCTCACGCCGCCAGCTTGCCGGTTCACCGTCGTATTGCTCGGCGAGTTCGTTCACGGCGGTTTGGAACGCGCTGACCAGGGCGTTCGTGACATCTCCATCGGCATACTCGGCCTGCGTTGCCAGTGCTGTCTCCGCCGGATTGAGGACCCGCATCAGGGTGCCGCGACCGTAGTCGTAGCCGAGGAAGTACGATGCCGGGCCGTAGGCGCTCCCGAACGTCTCGCTGAAAACCTCCTCCAGAATGTACGGGAACGTCGCGTCCCAGATGGTGTATCCGGCAGAGTGGCGTCCTTCGTTGTCTTCGCCGTCAGCCTGTGCAAAGTGGTCCCACGAGGCCAGTTCGTCGCGCGCTTGCTGTTCGGTATCGGAGAGGTCTGCGTCCGCAAGCGCATCAAGCAGGTGGTCTCTGTACCGAATCGAGCGCAGGTCGGTAAAGGAGATATCGTAGATAACAGTCTTCAAGAAGTCGTATTCGACTGTCTCCTCCTGTGCTAACCGCTGTTCGACCAGATTGATGATCCGCTGTACGCGGTGGTCGGTCGACCACGAATAGCTCAGATCGCCGTTGTTCCACGCAGGCGCGGGTTTGTTGTTCCACTGTGCTGAGTATCCCGGGTCGGGGTTGATCGCATAGGGCACATCACCGTCTGCCGCGCGAAGGTAGTCCGACGATGTGAGTTCGTATTGTGTTCCATCGGCTGGCAACCGAGTATCCCAGTCGACTGCTTCGCTATCCGGGTACCGACCCAGATGCACATAGGCGATGTCACCGTCCTTGTCGGCCCACATGAAGTTCAGTGCGTAGTCACAGCGTTTTGCTGACTCCCGGAACTCCTCGGCATCCGTTGCGAACTGACACTCGTAGAAGGCCCGCCAGCAGTTCATGTGCCGACCGGCGTATGACTTCGTCTGTGCCAGTGCTTCCCCGTTGTCGGGGTCCCACTGGGTCACAACGCCGTGGCGTGTGAACCGTTCAGTGTACGTCACGTCCTCGCCATCGGCGACAGTGATTGTCTGCTCGGCCGTCTCAACCTCGTACTCCTCGCCCTGGAAGGTGTACGTGTCCGGACCGGACGAGTTGGTCGTGATCGACTCCGTGAACATCTGGATGCAGTTGTCGATTCCAGCAGTCGATGTCATTGCCCCGTTACGATTGTGGCCGAACATGATGAACGGGTATCCCGTAACAGTGACACCGGCGACATCGAAATCCGGGCCATGCAGGCTCGCCTCGTACATTATCGAGGGTGTGTTGAACCCCATCTGCGGTCCGCCCATCAGTAGCGCATCGCCACTGGCCGTGATATCACCCTGGACAGCAAGAGCGTTGCTGCCGTACTTGATCGGGAGGCCAAGGCTGTCGAGTCCGGACGCGAGCGTTCGCATCCGCTCTATCTCCCCTTCATGCATCCCTTCGGCGTCAGTTGGCGGTGTGTAGTCCCCGCCAGTTACCAGGTTACTCGGTGTCACAGACGGACCGCTGGCCCCGCGCGTTACCCTGTCTGTCTGCTCGCCCCCAGCCACGTTGGGTGTTGGCCCTGCGCCCACGTCAGTGTAGGGAGGGGAGTAGGTATCCGATGACTGGACCGTCGAGGTCGGGCAGCCGGGGTCGTCGCCCCACTGCAAGTCCTCGAATAGCGCCATCGCACGCTGTTCGCTACCGGTTTCCTGCGTGAGTGCGTCGAGAACAGTTGCACCGAGCGTCTCCAACTGGAAGCCACTGAAATACGCCATACTGGCGACGAACATCCCAGCGGCGTCCGTCGTGGTAAACTCCTCAGGCTCGAACCCGTGCTCCTGAAATGCCTGATGGAATTCCAGTTCCTCGCTGTCACGAACTTCGGTAATGTACCGGTTGATACCGTCTGTAAACGCCTGCAGGACCGCTCGCTGATCCGCCGTCAACTGTTCAGCGGCCTGCTCGTCGAGTGACGGCTCGCCGGCGGTGTTACGCCGCGCCTCCATATCGAACTGGACCCAGTCGGTGTCCCCCTCACCTGAACCGAGAACCGCCGCGACAGTCCCGTGATAGTACCGCCGGTACAGTTCTAGCTGATAGAGCCGGTCTGCCGCGGTCGCGTATCCGAACCCGTAGAACACCGGCGCGCGGCTGTCAGCGTCGCGGGCGTAGATGTGTGGGACGCCGTAGTCGTCTCGTCGTATCGTGACCGTGGCATCGTCTTCCTGTGCGTACGCCAACTCCGTCTCGACGGCTCCGATACCGGTCATGCCGGTAACCGCCGCGCCTGTCTTCAGAAGCGTTCGTCGCGAGAGGTGCTGCCACGATTGCTGGTGCTGTGCTGGCATCCCGTAATTGACAGTCTGGATATTTAATAAATATTTGGGGACATTTCTGCCCACACCGACGGCACGGCTCTCCAGTTCTGGTATCGATTTCCGCTTCACGACCCAGTGGCGCGCTGGACCAAGTCGCTCAGCGGCTGCTATTCTCCCAATGACTGTATCAAAATACCGTAGCAATGGGTGACCGAGACGACAGCTGTCGGCAACTGCCACTCAGTTGCGATGGTCGTATACGCGCTGTATCTTGCCGACTTCGGTTCGCTCAACAGTCCCGGGGTCGACGAGATCAAGCTGGTCTGGAGTGAACGAAAGCACGGATTGCAGGCGAGACAGAACGTCGTCACGGAGTTCGCTGTGGTCTTTGCTGGACGCTTCGGCTCGCTCAACAGTGAGTTCCATGACGTCGAGATTGTCCTCCTCATAGAGGTCGATCCGGTAGTATGGCGCGACGCCATCGATGTCAAGCACAGCGTGTTCGATTTCACTGGGATAGAGGTTCACACCGCGGACAATCAGAAGGTCGTCGGTCCGACCAGTGACGTTGTCCATCCGTACCATCGTCCGCCCGCACGTACACTCGTCGTAATTTAGTGTCGTCAGATCACCTGTTCGGTATCGTATCACCGGCTGTGCCTGCTTGGTAAGCGTTGTGAGAACGAGTTCTCCCTCTTTGCCCTCTTCCAGTGGCTCTTTCGTGCGTGGATCGATAACCTCCGGGTAGAAGTGGTCTTCCCAGATATGGAGTCCGTCCTGCGCTTCGTGGCATTCCGCAGCAACACCGGGGCCGATAATCTCTGAGAGCCCGTAATTGTTGATCCCGGTGGCGTCCAGTGCGGTCTCGATTTCCGTTCGCATCGGCTCGGTACACGTCTCAGCGCCGTAGGTGACAACTGAAATCGGAAGCGCCTGCGGGTCATATCCCATTTCCTCGGCCGTTTCGGCGAGGTACAGTGCGTATGACGGGGTACAGCCAAGTACGTCGCTGTCGAGGTCAGCGGCGAGTTCGACCTGCCGCTGCGTGCCGCCACTGCTGGTCGGGACGACGGTTGCTCCGAGTTCTTCAGCGCCTTCATGAAAGCCCATCCCACCGGTGAACAAGCCATAGCCGTAGGCATTCTGAATCGTATCGTCGGGCCCCACACCAGCAGCCGACAGCGACCGCGCCATCGTCTTGCCCCACAACTCCAGATCAGCATCGGTGTAGGAGACGATCTTGGGCTTCCCGGTCGTGCCGGAGGAGGCGTGAAAACGGCTGACCTCGTCGTCGTCAACGGCGAAGAGTCCGTCTGGATAGTGGTCTTCGAAGTCCTCCTTGGTTGTCATCGGTAGTGAACTGATGTCGGCAATCCCGTCAATATCCGTCGGAGAGACCCCCGCGGCATCGAATCGGTCTCGGTAGAACGGCACGTTCTCGTATGCATAGTTCACGATTGACTGGAGCCGCTCGCTCTGCACGCTCCCAAGCTCGGCGCGGTCGAGACACTCGTTACTGTGGTACATACGCAGCCGCTTCGACTAGCACCGGAAAAAGTTCGGGGACCACCAGCGCAGATGACTGGCGGTATGGTGACCGCACAGAACAGAGCGGCTGAGGGCTGGCTTACAGTTCGATAGCACTTTCCGCCACTACGAGGGCGGCCACGGATGAAGCCGTACTAACGGCCCATACTCCCGACCCAAGCATATAATTGGGAGCCTGCCGCAGTCCTCGCCATGTCTCAGGAGACGCCGATCCGCGTCGATCACATCGGAATCGCTGTCGAGGACATCGGCGACGCTGAACCGTTCCTGTTCGCACTCGGCTGTCGGAAACTCATTGAGGAGTCTGTCGAGGGGCAGTTTCGCTGGGCGCAGTACGACTTCAATCGGGACGCGTCGCGGCTAGAACTCATCGCACCGGAGGCATCGGACACGTTCCTCACGTCGTATCTCGACAACCACGGTCCGGGCCTACACCACGTCACGCTCGAAGTGGCTGCTGTCGACGCAGTGAAAGCAGTACTGGAGCGCAACGGCTACAGCGTCGTCGAATACCGCGAGTATCAGGACTGGACCGAGGCGTTTGTGCCGCCATCGAACCCGACCGGGGCGCTCTTTCAACTGTTCGAGTATCACGACAGCTACGAGGGTGATCGGCCACCTACTGGGAAGCTCTACGTCGATGGAAGCCGACTTGACGGCTGATATCTGCAGCGGTTCGCTCTCGGAAAACGCGTCGATCGGTAAAACAGGCGGATCGCTATCAGTCGTCTCTTTCGTCGAGCTGGACCGTTTCCTCGACGATAAGCCGGGGGCCGGCCTCCAGATCGATAAACTCAGCCGCGTCGGCCTGGACCGTCTCGGCAAGGTCTGAATCGAACGCGTCGCTGAGTGCGTCCATGTCCTCGAAATATAGCTCAAGCACACCGTCGTAGGCTGCGCGCTCCGGGTCCGTTGGTACGGATGTCACGTAGCGTTGCAGTCCCGGCAGATCCTTCGCTAGCTCCGAGTGGTCGCCTTGCCATCGGTCAGCGAACTCCTCATGCGTGTAACCGTCTCTCCGGATGAGCAAATCAACGATTTTTGTCATACGTACACCATATTGTCACGGGTTGGTTTTTACCTACCGGTCTGACAGGGCCGCCACAGATTCAAGCTACTCGAACAAAACACTTGTAAGCCGATTAGTCATGTGTGTACGTATGGCAATCCCGCCCGCTGTCAACAGGCCGGTCGGAACGATCGAGAGAGCAATCGAGATCATGGAGTATCTCAAGGAAAACGACACGGCCACGGTGTCAGAAATGACAGACCACCTCGACTGTGCGAAGAGTACGACACACAGATACCTGAAGACGCTCGCAGCAAACAGTCTCCTCATCGAGGACGACAACGAGTATCAGCTCGGTATTCGCTTTCTGGACTATGGCGAAGTGGCACGGAACAAATACCGGCTCTACGACGAGGCGAAGCCACGGGTCGACGAACTCGCGGAGGAAACCGAGGAAAAAATCTGGTGTGCCGTTGAAGAACACGGCCGGAGCGTCCACATCTACGGCGCGCAGGGCAAACACTCGGTGCAGACGTACGCCCGGGTTGGCCATCGGAACTATCTCCACCAGCACGCCGCGGGGAAGGCAATATTGGCACACCTTCCCGATAGCCAGATCACAGAGACCATCGACAGGCACGGCTTGCCCGGCCAGACGCCACAGACAATCACCGAAAGAGACGAACTCTGGGAGGAAATCGAGACGATACGCGACCGCGGATACGCGTTCAACTTTGAGGAGTCTGTGGAGGGTCTGCATGCGGTCGGAGCGCCGATAACAGACGAAAACGACATTGCCATCGGGGCGATCAGTGTTTCCGGTCCGGCGAGCCGTCTTGAGGGCTCCATTCTCCGAGACGAACTACCGACGCTGTTACTGGGTGTTGTCAACGAGATCGGCATCAATATGGCCCACCCATGAGGCCGCCAGCGCAGTTCTAGCGGAGCAACGGGCAGTTTTCGAGGTGTACTTCCCCGAGTGTGGCTGCGCCCGAACGGGGTCCCCCGTTCTGGGGACGAGGTGAGGTCACTCGCTGGCCCACTCCGGCTCTCTGTCTTCGAGGAACGCGTCGATCCCTTCGTCCTTGTCACCAGTTGCGAACAGTTCAGCTTCGTACTCGATGCCGGCTTCGAGGTCCATTCGGGAGCTGGCACGGACTGATTTCTTCGCGAGTTCGAGCGCCGCTGGGCTTTTTTCTGCAATCGACGACGCGATGTCGTACACCCGCTCATCGAAGGAATCGTCATCGTGGACCTCGTCAACGAGGCCGATATCGGCGGCCTCCGTCGCGTCTATGAGTTCGCCAGTGAGGATAAGCCGCATTGCGTGGCCCTCACCGACCAGACGCGGCAGTCGCTGTGTTCCGCCACCACCGGGCATGATGCCGAGGTTGATTTCCGGCTGGCCGAACTTCGCATCGGTATGCGCGATCCGAATATCAGCCGCCTGAATCAGTTCACAGCCGCCGCCGAGGGCGTGCCCGTTGATACGGGCGATGACCGGCATCGGGCACTCGTCGACGTATTCGTAGACCCGTGGTCGCTTACTCGCCTCCCGTTGCTCTAGCATATCCCGCTCGCGGAGTTCTGTCACGTCCGCACCCGCAACGAATGCGCCCGTGTCTGCCGCGCCAGTCAACACGATGGCGCGAACGTCGCTGTCCGGGATTGCGTCGAAGACCTGTTTGAACTCTGACCGCAACTGGGCGTTGAGCGCGTTTCGAGCCTCCGGGCGGTGCAACTCGACGGTGGCGACGTTCTCCACGCGGTCCCCGACACTCACCGAAACCGTTTCACAGTCCGCCGCGGCGTCAGCGAGGTCCGTCATGCGTCCCCCCAATCGCCGCTGGTGCCGACGATGTCTCCGTCCTCCCAGACGTAGAATCCCTCGCCGGATTTCTTGCCGAGCTTCCCGGCTCGGACCTTCCGTTTCAGGATCTGTGGCGGGCGGAACCGTTCACCGAGTTCCTCCCGCAGGTATTCGAGGATGTCGAGTCGGACGTCGAGACCGACGACGTCACCGAGTTCGATCGGTCCCATCGGGTGATTGTAGCCGAGTTCCATCGCAGCATCGATGTCCTGCGGTGTTGCAACGCCCTCTTGCACCATCCGCATCGCTTCGACGCCCAGCGAGACGCCAAGACGGGAGGAGGCAAAGCCCGGCGCATCGGCCACCTCTACCGGTGTCTTGTCGATCCCGTTCACGAACTCCCGGGCACGCGAAACCGTCTCGGCACTCGTCTGTTCCGCGACGACGATCTCGACGAGTGCCATGATGTGTACCGGATTGAAGAAGTGGAGGCCGATAGCTCGTTCAGGAGAGTCGAGGACGCTCGCAATCTCAGTCAGTGATAGCGAGGAAGTGTTTGACGCAATAAGCGTTGCCGGGTCGACGTGGGATTCGACCGCAGTGAGCGTCTCGTGTTTGATCTCCATGTTTTCGGGGACTGCTTCCACAACGAGGTCTGCCCCGGTCACGGCCTCCTCCAGCGATGTCGTTCCGGTCAGGCGGTCCAGGGTTGCCTCGGCCGTGGATTCGGTCACTTTCTCCCGGGCGATACCCTCCTCCAGATTCGACTCGATGGCGGCCAGGCCGTCGTCGACGATATCCGCCTCGATATCACGGAGAGAGACATCGTGACCGGCCATTGCCGACACCTGAGCGATACCGTGGCCCATGGTACCGGCGCCTAGGATAGCTACGTGCATCATTTCTCAGCACAGTAGCGAAGGATAAAAACGTTGCTTGCGTCTCACCGCGGTGTGGCCTGCATTTAATATAGCGGCTACGATAGAAGTCGGTGAGGATGACCACTTCCGACTCGCAAGCCGTTGTTGTCGACGCCGTACGAACGCCACAGGCACCGAAGGATGGCGCACTGGCTGAGACACATCCCGAAGACCTCGTCACCACTGTGCTCACTGCACTTGTTGATCGGACCGGTGTCCCAGCGATTGAGTGGGACGACTTCCGGCTCGGGTGTGCAAATCAGGAGGCAGAGCAGGGACGAAACCTCGCCCGGCAGTCGATACTCGCCGGCGGGTTCCCCGAGACGGTGCCCGGAGCGACAACGACCCGGCTGTGTGGCTCGTCACTGACAACACTCGTTGACGCCGCTCGCGCCATCGAGGCGGGCGACGGTGCAGTGTATCCGGTCGCCGGCGTCGAACACATGAGCACCGTCCCCTTCTCCGACTGGCTGCATCCCGCTATCGAACAGCGGTACGACCCCGACAGGCTGCCGATGGGGCAAACGGCCGAAACCATCGCACGGGATCACGATATCAGCCGTAACGCCCAGGACGAGTTCGCGCTGCGGTCACACGAGCGTGCGGTCGCTGCCATGGAAAGCGGGCGGTTCGATGCAGAGACCGTGCCAGTCCACACCGACGAGACAGCGATAGAGACCGACAATACGCCACGGGCAGATACGTCAGTCGAGCAGTTGAACGAACTCCCAACGGTGTTCCGCGACGACGAGGCGGCGACGGTCACGCCGGGGAACGCATCGCCGCTGACTGACGGGGCTGCTGGGATGCTCGTCACTTCGGCGGCGTACGCAGACCAACATGATCTCGATGTCCTCGGCCGGGTCGAGACGCGGTCTGTCGCCGGTGTCGATCCGTTGGTAATGGGGCGGGGGCCGATTCCGGCAACGCGTGCTGCACTGGACGACGCCGGCCTGACAATCGACGATATCGATCTCGTGGAACTCAACGAGGCCTTTGCCGCGCAGAGTCTTCACTGCAAGCGCGAACTGGGGATTCCGGCCGAACGGCTCAACGTCAACGGCGGGGCTATCGCGTTAGGACATCCCCTTGGGTGTTCGGGAGCACGAATCACCACAACGTTACTGCACGAGATGCGACGGCAGGACGCGACGCATGGACTGGCGACGATGTGCGTCGGTTTCGGTCAGGGTGTCGCGGTTGTGTTCGAACGTGACTGACAGAGGCGGCTACCGGCGCTGACTGGCGACCTGTGCTTTGAAGCCGTATCTGATGACACCCTCCTGCGTGTAGATGCGTCGCGTCGTCAGCACGACAGGTGTGCCTATCGTGACTTCGTCCGTCGCCTGAAGCACCTGTGCAGGGACGCTTACGGTCTGCTCGCCCGATGGACTATCGAGCGCGACGATAGCACTGTCGAACTGGCCGCTCTTGGACTGCTGGGCGACGAATTCGGGCGGCGCACCGCCCTGTTCGATAGTCGTCACTGCCTCGACCGCCCCTGTCCCGGGTAGTTCGACAGCCTCAAAATCACTGGTGCGCTCGTGACAGTCCGTGCAGGCCCCGGTCGGCGGAAAATTCAACGCACCGCACGCGGAACACCGGCCGGCGACGAGCCGGTGCCGTTGCGGAATCGTCCGCTGCCAGGACGGGACGCTGACGTAGGCTCCGCCACCCTCGGGTTCGTCGCGTGTAATCTCGCCTCGCCGCCTGAGGTACTCGGCGTAGGACAGGGAGACAGCACTGTCCAGCGCAGTTTCGACCGGAACGGGACCAGTAGCGACAAACAGCGTCGCACTCGCACCGCTCCCGTACGCGGCGATCAGCACGCGTTCGGCGTCGTCTTCAAACGCTGTCGCCGCTCCGAGAAATGCACTTGCCGCGCCGGTGTCCCCGAGCGTACTGACTGTGTCCGCAGCGGCAATAGTCTCTGCGTCGACCCCGAGCGCACCTGTCGCCCGATACGGGAGTTTTCCGTCCGGAGACTGGACCGCTGCCGCATCGACCGTATCCATCGACACGTCGAGTCTGTCCGCCGCACTGTTGAGCGTGGTCGTGAACGCGTCGCGGTCGTACTGTGTAACGCCCAGCCCAGTCGTCCGGTCGTTTCCACCCGTTCTGAAACGCGTTCCGGGGTACGGCTCCGTGTGTGATGCCCGCTCGATTACGGTCCCGGGACCGTTATCATCGACAACGAGCGCAACGCTCCCGGCACCGGCGGCGTGTTCGATCTCGCTGTCAGGATCGCCCCGCGGACAGTCGCTGATGATGACGAGGCCGACACCGTCCCCGAACGGCCCGCCATCCATGGTTGCGTCCAGTGCCTGTGCACCGACGTGCGTGGAGCCGGTCATCGTCTGGGTCTTCGCATCGTCGGGGACGTTGAGAATACTGCAGAGCCTCGCTGCGAGGTCCTCTTCAGCCATCGGTGGCGTCGTCGTCGCGAAGGCCAGATGCGCGACATCCGTGCCGGACGCGTCGGCCGCAGTGAGCGCACGGCGAGCCGATTCGACACCCATCGTGACGGCGTCCTCGTCCGCGTCGGGGACCGCCTTCTCGTCGATCCCCGCTGCATCGAACCGACCCCACGCGGCTTCGAACTCCGCGGCATCGATCCGCAGACGGGGCGCGTACGCACCGATAGCCGCAAGGCCTGAGGCAGTCATCGTGCAGCCTCCCGTTCGAGGACATGGACAACTGCGCTGCCGCCGCTCCCACCCACATTGTGCGTGAGCCCGTACTTCGGGGCCGCTAGCTGCCGGTCCGCGGCACTGCCGGTGAGCTGTTTGAACGCTTCGACAAGCTGTCCGGCACCGGTTGCGCCGATAGGGTGACCTTTTGATTTCAGCCCCCCGGAGAGATTGACCGGCATCGCTCCGTCAGCTTCAGTCGTTCCCGCTTCGAGTAACTGCGGTGCCTCGCCACGGCCACAGAACCCGAGGTCCTCGTATGCAAGTAGTTCGGCGATGGTGAAGCAGTCGTGGACCTCGGCGAAATCGAGGTCGTCAGGGCCGATCCCGGCGCGGTCATAGGCTGTGTCCGCGGCCATTTCCGAGGCAGAAATCGAAGTGTAGCTGTCCCGCTGGAACAGACCAACGCGGTCGCTGGCCGCGCCGACCCCGGCGACCCGGACCGGGTCGTCAGTGTACTGCTCAACAACATCCTCGCTGGCGATGAGCGCGACTGCTGCGCCGTCAGAGGTCGGACAGCAGTGATAGAGGTTCAATGGGTCTGCGACAACCGGTGCGTCGACGGCGTCTTCAAGCGAGCATTCAAATCCAAGATGCGCCTTCGGGTTCTGTGCGCCGTTTCGATGGTTCTTGACCGCCACCATCGAGAGGTGCTCCTCACTGGCCTCGTACTCCCGTAGATACGCACTTGCCATCTGTGCGTAAACGCCAGAGAACGTCGTCCCGGTCAGCCGCTCCCACTCTGTTTCGCCGGAGACACCGAGCCAGTACTTCGTCACGTCGCTGCTCATGTCCGTCATCACTTCGACGCCACCAGCCAGCGCCACGTCGGCCATCCCGCTTTTGACCGCCTGCACTGCCTGTCGGACGGCGTAGCCCGACGCGGCACAGGCGTTTTCAACGCGCACGCTGGGGACGCCGTGGAGCCCGGCGTGTTCGGTTGCTGCCGGTCCCGAGAGACCGAGTTGTCGACCGCCCACGCCGAGTGAGCCAACGACCGCTTCATCTATCGCTTCCGTGTCGATACCGTGGTCGACACTGTCGAAGGCTTCACTGACTGCGTGGTCGAACAGTGATCTGTAACTCTCTTCGGGCATTGAGCCAAATGGCGTTTGCCCCGCGCCGATGAGATACGCATCCCGCATACATGGAACTCTGAGGGTACTGAAAAATAGCTTTGCATCGTTTGCTGACAACCACAGGCCAAGCGCGCAACTGGCGGCGCAGTGACCAATCCCAAACCATTTTATCATTAACATTCAACTCTATCATTGAAGATGGTGTACAAGAAACTGGAGACGGCCGACCGCACAGAGCTGCGTGCGTTGCAAACCGACCGATTACAGGGGATTGTTTCGCACGCCTACGAGAACGTCCCGTTTTACCGGGAGAAGCTCGACGAGGCGGGCGTCTCGCCCGAAGACATCCAGAGTATCGACGACATCACGAAACTGCCGATGACGACAAAAGAGGATTTCCGCGACGAGTACCCTGATGGGCTTTTCGCCGTAGACGACGAGGAGGTTGCCCGCATCCACGCGTCGTCCGGGACGACCGGGAAGCCGAAAATCGTCTCCTACACGGATGACGACCTCGACAACTGGAGTGAAGTCGTTGCACGGTCGCTGGCTGCGAGCGGGACCGAACCGGGCGACACCGTCCAGAACGCCTACGGATACGGGCTGTTCACCGGCGGATTGGGACTCCACGACGGAGCCGAGGAGCTGGGGGCCACAGTTATCCCTATCGGGAGCGGCCAGACCCAGCGACAGGTCGAGTTGATGACCGACTTGGAGAGCGATGTGTTCACATGCACCCCGTCGTATGCGCTGTACCTCGCCGAAACGGCCGAGGAAATGGGCCACGACCCCAGCGACCTGCCGATCTCGACGATTATCTTCGGAGCGGAACCGTGTACCGATCCGATGCGGGCAGAAATCGAAGATCGGCTGGGTGTCGACGGCATCGATGTTTACGGGCTCTCGGAGATCATCGGTCCCGGCGTCTCGTGTGAATGTCACGAAGCGCAGGACGGGCTTCACATCTGGGAGGACCACTTCTACCCGGAAGTCATCGACCCACACACGAAAGAACCGGTCGAGGAGGGCGAAGAGGGTGAACTCGTTCTGACAACACTCACCAAGGAAGCGTTGCCGGTCTTCCGGTACCGAACGGGCGACCTCACGACGCTGAATTACGACGAGTGCGCGTGTGGACGGACGATGGTACGGATGGACAACGTCACCGGTCGGACAGACGACCTCCTCATTGTCCGTGGCGTGAACCTCTATCCCAGCGAAATCGAACACGCCGTATTGGATATCGACGGCGTTGCTCCGCATTACCGGATCGACCTCTACAGAGAGGACAACCTCGACATCCTGGAACTCACCATCGAACGGACTCCAGAGCAAGGGCCAGGCGACGAAGCGCTGGAAGCCGAAATCATCGAGCGCCTCGAAAACGTGCTCGCGTTCACCCCGGACGAACTCGAACTCGTTGCGCCCGGCAGCATCGAACGAACGCAGGTCGGCAAAGTAAAACGCGTTTACGACCACCGTGACTGACTGTCAGGGCCGGTAGACTCGTCCACGAAACGTCGCGATGCGCTCGCCATCCTGTGCAGTCACCGTTACCTCGTACTCCGCGGTGCTGTCCGCGAGATGTGTTTCTTCAGCGGTCGCAGACAACGTCTCACCGGTGTCGACGGCGTCTAGATACGAGATGTTAGTCTCCAGTGCAACCGCCGCCTCGCCGTGAGAGTTCGACGCCGCGGCGAATGCCGCATCGGCGAGTGAGTAGATCGCACCGCCATGGGGCGTCCCATGAAAGTTCAGCAGGTCCTCGGTAATCGTCAGTTCAGTCTGGGCGTACCCCGAGTCAAGTTCGACTACGTCGATACCAAGGGTTTCGCAGTACGCATCCGATTCGATATGCTCTCTGACTTCGTCGGCGACACCGGACATACGGGTCGTGATTCTATCACTAATAATAAATATATACCGGTCACTGCTGCTGTCAACGGAGCGTAAAAATATAAATGGCTGCTATTAGATGAAAAACTATGGCATACAGCTACGAGCCACACCACTTCGAGGACTTCGAAGAGGGACAGGAGTTTATCAGTGTTGGCCGGACGGTTACCGAGTCCGATTTCGTCATGCACTCTGCTTTGTCAGGAGACTGGACAGAGCTGCATACGAACAAGGAATACGCGGAAGAACAGGAGTTCGGTGAGCGGATCGCACACGGGCCAATGACGTTCGTGCAGGCGACCGGCTTCGTCTACCGGACCGGTATCGTCGAGCGGACCGCATTCGCGTTCCTCGGGATGAACTACATGGACCTCCCGAATCCGGTCCACATCGGCGACACACTCCAACTGGAGATTGTCGTTGACAACACCAAAGAAGTCGGGCGCGACGACGCCGGGCTAGTCGTCCTCGACACTGAAATGGAAAACCAAGACGGGACCGTCGTCTTCGAAGGCGACATGAAGTTCCTGATCAAGAAACGCGAGTGAGTACACTGACGCGTCCGAAAGCAATGCATCGGTAGCGGATAGTACCGCAATTTTGCGGCTTGAAGCTCGAAGACAACGTTCTCGTCGTCCAGACATTAATAATCAATAATAACAACTAAGACGCCGCGCACTCCCTCTGTTATTGCAATGGAGTACACCGGCCCGACAGACCTGTATATCGGCGGAGAATGGCGAGAAGCGACCAACGGCGACAGTATTGAGACGGAGGACCCAGCGACTGAACAGCCCTACGCATCGGTACAGAAGGCCGAGGCGTCCGATATCGATGACGCGGTGCAGGCGGCACAGTCGGCCATCGAAGACGGTTCCGAGTGGGCGACGATGGATCCGGGAACGCGCCGAGCGAACCTCCATGCGATGGCTGACGCCATCGAGGAGATGAAAGACGAACTGTCCATGGTTGAATCCCATGACAACGGGAAAACGCCGTTCGAAGCCGGGCTAGAAATCGACATGGTCACCGACACGTTCCGCCATTACGCCGGCTGGACGGACAAGATCCGCGGTGACGAGATTCCTGTCGAGAACGGCCGGCTCAATTACACCACTCGTGAGCCGGTCGGCGTGACCGCACACATCGCGCCGTGGAACTATCCATTCCAGCTTGCCGGCCGCGGGCTGGCTCCAGCGCTAGCAACAGGAAACAGCGTTATCCTCAAACCGTCCGCTATGACGCCGCTGTCAGCGCTGTACTACGCGAAAGCCGCCGAAGAAGCGGGCCTTCCGGACGGCGTCGTCAACGTCGTTCCCGGGAAGGGCTCCGAGGCCGGCGACGCACTCACCGGACACGAGGGCGTCGATCACGTCACCTTCACCGGGAGTACAGGCATCGGGAAGACTGTCCAGCGCACTGCTGCCGATGCGGTCGCCGACGTAACGCTCGAACTCGGCGGGAAAGGTCCGGCAGTCGTGTTCCCCGACGCTGACCTCGATGCCGCCGCCCGCGGCATCCAGTACGGGATTTTCATGAACGCCGGGCAGATGTGCTGGGCGAACTCGCGTATTGTTGTCCACGAAGACGTCTACGACGAGATGGTCTCCCGAATGGCCGAGATCGCCGAAAACATCCCGCTTGGTGGTGGCATCGACGACGATGGGCAGATGGGACCAGTTGTCAGCGCAGGCCAGCAACAGGAGATTCTCGATTATATCGAGACCGGCAAGGAAGAGGGGGCGACTGTTGTGGCCGGCGGTGGCGTTCCTGCGGACAAAGAAACCGGCCACTTCGTCGAGCCGACCGTCTTTGCCGACGTGGACAACGAGATGACGATTGCACAGGAGGAAATCTTCGGCCCCGTTCTCTCTGCAATCGAAGTTAGCGACGAGGAAGCGGCCATTGACGTTGCGAACGACTCGCCGTTCGGCCTCACCGCCTGTGTCTGGACGAACGATCTGACTCGCGCTCACACCGTTACAGACAGACTGGACTACGGGATGGTGATGGTCAACGAGACGCCCAACACGTGGCCACAGACGCCTTTCGGCGGCACGAAACAGAGCGGTCACGGTCGCGCACAGGGCGAGCAGGCCATCGAGAGCTACACCGAGGTGAAAAACGTCCACATCAATCTCGGCTGAAGCTTCCTCTGGCAAGTCGCCGTCACACAGCCAGTCACAGTGCCATCAATGGAACCGCCGCTCTGTTTCACGGTATAAAATGCGCCGCCAGAACTAGCGAGTAATAACAGCTTACTCGAACTTCTTGAACTGCTGCAGGCACTCGTTACAGTAATGGATCGACTGACACCGTGACGGCCCGCGTGGATGCTTCCGTTCGGTGTCGGTCGAGCCACAATATGGGCACTCCGCGCCTGTCTGTTCACCACTGGTCGTAACGCTGGGGTCCGGCTCACTCATCCGTCGAAACTCATCCCGAAGTCACGCAACGCTTCTTTGCCCTGTTCGGTGACCAGATCAATCGACCAGTCCGGGGCCCAAACCAGTCGGACCGACGCGGTCTCGATTCCGTCGACACTCTCGGCGGCGTCTTCGACCTCCTCAAGGATGATCTCGCGTGCCGGACAGCCGCTGTAGGTGAGGGTCATGTCAACCGTGACGTCGCCGTCGGACACGTCGAGGCCGTATATGAGGCCCAGATCGACAATGCTGACCGGCATCTCCGGGTCCTCAACCTGATACAGGGCCGCCCACACGTCGCGTTCGATGCCGTCAGCGCCTTCGCCCGTGGCTGGCACGTCGTCCGCCGCGTGGTCTTTGGTCTCGTAGTCAGTGTACGAACACGCGGTGGCATCAGCGTCTGCGCGTGGCCGATCGTAGTCGCTACTCATCGTCGTCCGCCATTATCAGCGTCGCTTTGTCGCGTCCCAGATTCCGGTAGCTCGAAGTCATTTGTTCGTGCAGGTCATGCCAGTGGTCGGTGTGTTCGTTGTCCCGGCCCGTCGGCGTTGCGGGGGCAGCATCGGTCGGCACGTCGAATCCTAGTTCGGTCAAGAACGATTCGACGCGGGTCTCCCACTCGGCACGCATCTCGTCGAGGGTCATCGTTCGGATGCCCAGCCGGTCGATGTCGGCCTCCACGTCGCCGACGGGCTCGAACAGCGTGAGGGCGTACGGATAGAGTTCATCGACAGCCGCCTGAACGCGTTCGCTGGCTTCCTCGTCCAGTGCCATCCGGTCTAGCCAGCTTTCAGCGTGTTCGAGATGATAGCCTTCCTCGCCCTGGATGCGGCTTGTTCTGTTCCGGATGATCTCGTATGATGAGTCCTCAAGCGCGGAGAGACGGATGTCTTCAGCAACATCGTAGAGATACGCTCTGACGATGGCGTCAGCCCAGTCGCCTTCCGCAAACGGTAGCTCAACGAACGTACTGTGCTGGAAGTCGCTGGGATCGCTTTCGTAAATCAGCGATTCCTCGGAATAGCCCAGTTGCTGCACTGCATCGTACCACAGCCGTGCGTGGCCCAGCTCGTCCTGTGCGTTGTTCGATATCGAGAGGTCCGATTCCAGTGTCGGTGCGCGCACCTGCCAGAACGTGTAACGTTCGGCCTGGACCAACTCGTCGTCAGCGAGCCGGAGCAGCTGTGCCTCAACTGCGCGCTGTTCTTCCTCGGAAAGGTCAGTTGGACCGCCGAGGTCGGATTCTGTTGTTGCCATTAGATTTCACCTCGCTGTTTCTCCGCTTCGATCTGCTCAGACTCGGAGGCTTCGACCTCCTCAGCAGCCGGATTGACGTTGTACGTCTGTGCGAACCGGTAGGACTTGTTGGTCGTCCCACCGAACGTTACGTCATCCGCTGTGACTTCGCCGATGTACTGGTGCTGGAGGACCCAGAGACTGTTCGGGTCGTCGTCAGTGAACGCCGCGATCGCCGCCGCTTCTGCGTCGGCAGCGCTAGCAGCGTCGACATCACCGCAGTGCGTATGATACCCACCGGGCTTGTCCTGCCGGAAGACGGCCCACGGTTTCTCGGCGCCGTCTCCGCTCTCGTCATGGCGCTCTGCGTCGGGATCGACCTGCGTGATTTTCTCCTGCGGGGCAACCCAGAGTGCATGGGTTGGCTTCCGCCGTCCATGCTGGATGACCGAGAACTGTTTCGCCATCTCCCGGTCGGGTGCGTGGACGTCCCGGCAGTGAACGAAATCTGTGTCCGGACTCTGTTGTCGGAATACTTCCCAGATCATTGTTCTCAGTCCGCTGCCTGTGACTGCGGGCCGCTGTTCGTCGTCGTCTGGTCGTCCATCATGTCCCGGACCCACTGAACCGCTTCCTGAGCCTGCCGGCGGCCAGAAATCTGCTCAATGCTGCCATCGTATTCGTTTTGTGAGACAGTAAAGAACTCGTCCCAGTCAAGATCATCCTCAACGACCTCATAGGTCCCGTCACCGTTGTCCCGGATGCGTGGCTCATCGGGCATCTCCAGCCCGTATTTCTTGGCCTTCGGGATGTACGTGTTGAGGAACGCGTTTCGAAGTTCGTCGTTCGTACACGTCTTCAGCCCGACTTCTGCGGCGAAGTCGTGATGGGTGCTCTGGTCGTCGGTCGGTCCGAAGAACTGCAGGATTCGTGGCCACCACTCCTCGAAGGCCTCCTGAGTCATGCGCTGTTCCTTCCGGGAGCCGTTCATCAGTTCGCGGAGGATCGACTCACCGTGCTTGACGTGCATCCCCTCTTCGAAGCAGATCTTGTCCATCGCGTGGGCGTATGGCTCCCAGCTAGACTTTTTCAGGGTTGCCTGACGACGCATTGCGGCCCCGTCGACGAAGAAGGCGATCATCGGCGTCTCGACGTAGCTCTCCATCGGGTAATGGAAGCAGTTCAGGAACTTTCCGTCCCCGTTCGCCAGATCGTCGAGCATCTCGTCGCGGGTCTTGATCCCGAGCGACTCCGCCGCTCGATAGAGCATCTGTCCGTGTCCGATTTCGTCCTGCACCTTCGCGCTGAAGGCCATCTTTCGCTCGATACTTGGGGCTTTTCTGATGAAGGGCCGTTCGAGGTACGCCCCCATAATCTCGCTGTTGGCGTGGAATTCGAGCATCCGCGTGGCTGCCTTCCGATACTCCTCGGGAAGGTCGTCTTTCGGGCTGAATTCCCGGGGTCCAGCGCGAGCTTTGACTTCGTCAACGTTCATATGTATTTCATAAATCGTGAGGAATGTTCTTACTAATTTGCCCCTATATAGACGGGTTTTATAAAGGCGTTCGCACACATACGAGGTAATGATAGAGGAGTGTCTGATGGTCGAATTTCGCATCGAGGGTGACGACTGCCCACTGGCAGATGCGAGTAGTGCCACTGGCACGCCCATCGAGGCGGCCCCGCCACTCCTCCGGGCTGACCGTAACGTATTGTTGCGGTTCAGCGCACAGGCGAACGACGACCTCAGGGACTACCTCGACGGGGATGACCGGATCCGCTATCTCTACCAGTCAGTTACCGAGGGTCGGTACAACTACCGGTGTCTGTCGCTCCAGCAGTGTGTCGTCCACAAACTTATCAGCGCAGGCTTCATGGTGGAATCGCTAACGTATCGGGACGGAAACGCGATTTTAACTGGCGCTGTGGTGGGCCACGAGATTCTTCAGACGGTCATGGAGACCGCCGGTGAAACTGTTGGTGTGAAACTACAGCGGGTGTACGCACTGCGTGCGACAGAAGACGCATCTATCGCACAGCAGTGGGACCTGACCCCGGCACAGGAGGAGAGTCTTCGATACGCAGTCGAGATGGGCTACTTTGTCGTCCCACGACAGACGACTGCGAGCGGAGTTGCTTCCGAACTCGGTATCAGTAAGTCTGCATTCCTCGAACGACTCCACCGCGCACAGCATTCGTTGTTCACACAGCTGTTCGGCGGCGTCGGCGACGGCCCTCCAGGCGACGGCGGCGAGTAGCGGCGATGGCCTTTCAAGCGACAGCGGTGAGTAACGGCGACGACCGTTCGAGCGACGACGGAGAGTAAAGTACCCGCGCGTCTGAGTACGACCATGCGCGTTGAAGACGGCGCTGTTCGACGGATCGTATTCGATCGTCCTGACGTGAAAAACGCGATGACCGGGGCGGTCGCAACTGAATTAGCCGATGCGCTCGACGACCTCAACCCGGCGACACACGATGCTGTAGTCCTGACCGGCGACGGTGATGCGTTCAGTGCCGGCGGGGATATCGAGGCGATGAGTGAGCGTGAGGAGACCACAACCGAGGCCTACGAGCGAGTCCAGACAACGCTGGGCCGGGTGGCCAGCAATGTCCTCTCAGCCCCGGTGCCTGTCGTCGCAAAGGTCAACGGCGATGCAGTCGGTGCCGGGCTGTCGCTGGTGGCTGTTGCCGATTTCGCGTACGCCGCCAGATCCGCGCGGTTCGGCGCATCGTTCATCAGCGTCGGGCTCGTGCCGGACATGGGCGCAACCGCCATCCTCCCCCGTCTCATCGGGCTCAGGAAAACGAAAGAGCTTGCGTTCACCGGGAAGCTGATCGATGCCGAGAGCGCCGCTGAAATGGATCTGATCAACGAGGCTGTCGACCCGGCCGAACTCGATGCACGGACAACTGACCTGCTCGAAACGCTTCGGGCACAGCCGACGGAGAACCTCGGGCTGGCGAAGGAAGCGATCCACGACAACATTGGCCAGCCCCTAGAAACCGGGCTACGTCGAGAAGCACGCATCCAGTCACTGGCCTACGATACGCCAGCACATTCGCGTGGTGTCGAGGCGTTTCTTGATGGACGGACCCCGGATTTCGACTAGCGGTCGAAAAACTCCTGCGCGTTTTCGAACAGAATCTTCCGCTGGACATCCGTATCAAAGTCAGTGTCGCGAGCGAACGATTCGAGCCACGTTTCGGGGTCAATCATCGGATAATCGGTGCCGAACATCACCTTGTCTTTGAGGACTGTCCCGGCATAATGGAGTACCTGATCGTCGATATACTTCGGCACCCAGCCGGAGAGGTCCATGTACACGTTGCCCTTCTGCTGGCAGATGGCCAACTGCTCTTTCTCCCATGGGAAGGCGGGGTGGGCGATGAGAATGTCGAGGTCCGGATGTGCAGCAGCCACGTCGTCGATTAGCATCGGGTTGCCGTACTTGATTTTCAGGCCGCGGCCGCCAGCGCTGCAGGCCCCCAGTGTCGAGTTCCCGCCGTGGAAGACAACGGGGACGCCGAGGTCTTCGATGGTACTCCACAGATGGTCGTGGCGTTCGTCCGAGGGGTCAAAGCCCTGTGCGATTTGCTGGAACTTGAACCCCGAAAGGTCCAGATCCTCGACGCACCGGATCGCCTCCTGCACGCAGTCGTCTTTCAGTGGGTCGACGCTCCCGAACCCGACGAAGAAGTCGGAATACTCGTCCCGAACCTCGGCGACGTAGTCGTTCGGGACGGGTGGGTTCCCGGTGTTCGTCTCCGCATCCCAGCCAAGCAGGACAGCGCCACCGACGCCCGACTCGTGGTACTCCGCGAGCATTTCCTCGTAGTCCCACGTCTCCAAGTCAGTGCCGAACCGGTCGGCGGCGTCCTGCATCATTTCGCCGCCGGCGTCGTGGAGGAACTCACTGGTCGGTTGGTGCGCGTGCGTGTCGAACAGTTGCCTGTCGTCGACACCAGGGAGGTCGGTTGTCACAGAGAGAGATTTTACCCAGTGTCATAAAAATCCATGCTGTTTGTGCCGTGCAGCAGACCCGCCAGAGTGGATGGAATCGTGATACAAATAGCTGATTCGAGAAGAGTCAGTGCTGACTGCGACAGGCGAACGGGTCGGCAGATGCACGGTCACTCGGGGAGTAGCCGGGCATCGATCCCCTACCATCTTACTGCTGGGGGGTGAAGGCACGGCTATGGTTCGTCGCAGTGTTCTGTTTGCACCGGGTGACAATGCGGAGTTGATGCGGAAAGCGGCCGATGGCGACGCTGATGTCGTCGTCTTTGACCTCGAGGATGCGGTTGCACCGACGGATAAAGAGCGGGCGCGTGAATCAGTTCAGTCGGTACTCTCGACTGTCAGTTCGGACAGCCACATCTGCGTTCGTATCAACCCAGTAGGAGTAAGTGCCACAGCCGACCTCGCTGCGATACTGACAGACGCCGGTCCCGACAGTGTGATGCTCCCGAAGGCCAGTTCCGCTGACGACATCTCAGCATTAGGGCGGCTCCTCGATGAATACAGTGCGGATCTCCCGGTGCTTGCGCTGGTCGAATCAGCCGCTGGCGTCCTCAACGCGGCTGAGATTGCAGCCGCTGATTCCACCGATGCGCTCCTCTTTGGGGCCGAGGACCTCGCGGCCGACATCGGTGCCAGTCGGACCAGCGAGGGGCGGGAGGTACTCTATGCACGCCAGCGGGTCGTCGTTGCGGCCAGCGCCGCGGAAATCGACACAATCGACACGATCTACCCCGACTACGGCGATCTGGACGGCCTCCGCGAGGCGACTGAGTTCGCTGCCCAACTCGGGTACGACGGGAAGATGGCGATCCACCCGGATCAGGTCGCGGTCATCAACGACGCATTTACGCCCAGTGACGAGGACATCGCATGGGCCGAACGCGTCGTCACGGCCGATGAGGAGACGGACGCCGGGGTTTTCGAGGTCGACGGAGAAATGATCGACGCACCGCTCATCGCACAGGCGAAGCGTGTCCTCAACCGCGCTCGCGAGGCCGGTCAGCGGTAGCCAACGGCAACACCTATCCGAGACCTGCCAGTGCTGTCGTGTATGAAAGACGTCGTCCGGCAGAACTTCGATGCCAGCGTCGACGCCTACGCGACCTACGAGCGGCGGACCAATCGGTTCACCTCGCTCGCTCGTCTGCTCGCCGCTGAGATGAACGCTCGTACTGACAGCGGACTCGGGACAGTGCTCGATGCGGGCGCAGGCACAGGTGTGAGCACGCGCGTATTCGCCGAGACGGCGGCGGATACTATTGCGCTCGACATCAGCCGCGAGATGCTGAGCGAAATCGCTTCCACTGCCCGACTGCAAGCTGATTTCGACCACCTGCCGCTCTGTGACCAGTCAGTCGACGGGGTGGCATTTACCGCTTCGCTCTTTCTGGTCCCTGAGCCAGCGGCCGCAGTACGGGAAGCCGCCAGAGTGCTCCGGTCTGGTGGAGTGGTCGGGGCCGTCGCACCGCTTGGCTGGTTCCGTCCTGACGGCACGGACGTGTTCGAACAGTTCGAGCGCGAGTCACGCTCCCCGGCCGAGACATCGGCTCTCCAAGACGCTCTCGCGGGTGAGTTCTCGACGACGACAGGAACGTGGCGGTTTTCGACGACTGCCGAAGATATCCGGCTGTTTCACGCGATTCCCGCGATGGCCGCACGGCTCTATCCAAAACTCGACACCGAAGAACGGGTTCTGCGAGCCCGTGAACTCCTCAGCTCTCTCGATGGCACGTTCGAGCAACGATGGCGGTGGGTCATCGGTGTCCCAGAATAGGTGAATGGGATCTGGGCTTCGTCCGTTAAGCGGCCCCGGCGTCACTCGGCGTGGTCACGTCGCAGTGACAGCACGGTGCGGTCGAACTCACAGACGAGGACATCGTCCGAATCTGTGAGTTTGAACACCTCGACGTGCATCGTGACGATGCCACGGTCACCGTCGCTGGTCTCGCGTTTGTCGGTCACAGTCGACTGCACGCGGATCGTGTCGCCGTGGAACACCGGGTTCGGATGCTCGACGCTGTCGTAGGAGAGGTTCGCGACGATAGTGCCATCGGTCGTCTCGGGGATGGTCAGTCCGACAGCTAAACTCATCGTGTAGAGCCCGTTGACCAGTCGCTCGCCGAACTCCGTCTCGGCCGCGAACTCGGCGTCCAGATGCAACGGTTGCTGGTTCATCGTCATATCGCAGAACTGCTGATTGTCGCGCTCGCTGATCGTGCGGCGCTTCTCGTGTTCGATGGTCTCGCCGACCTCGAACTCTTCGTAGTATAGTCCTGACATAGCTCAGAGGATGGTTCCGTGTTTCTTGTCCGGGAGGTCTTTCTCGACGGTTTCGTAGAACGCGAACCGGTTCACCAGTTCCGTTCTGAGGTCGCTTGGCGGGACAATGTCGTCAACGACAACTTCGCTGGCCATTCGATGAATGTCGATATCCTCGCGGTAGGCTTCGCGGAGTTCCTGCTCTTTTTGCTGTCGTTCGTCCTCGTCATCGATCTCGGAGAGCTTCCGGGCGTAGACGGCGTTGATAGCCGCTTCGGGACCCATGATTGCGATTTCCCCGCTCGGAAGGCCGATCGTCGACTCGGGGTCGTACGCGGGACCGGACATCGCGTAAATACCCGCGCCGTAGGCTTTCCTGACAACGACGGACTGCTTGGGCACTGTCGCCGAAGACGTGGCGTAGATCATCTTTTTGCCCTGTTCGAGGATACCCTCCTTCTCGACACCTGAGCCAGCCATGAACCCCGGCGTATCACAGAGGTACAGCAGCGGGATGTTGTAGGCGTCACAGGTCCAGATGAACTGGGCGGCTTTCTCCGCCGCGTCCGGGAAGATGGCCCCCGCGCGCTGGGCTGGCTGGTTGGCGATGACCCCGACCGGACGGCCGTCTATCCGGGCAAACGACGTGATGATCTCCTTGCCGTACTCGGGCCGGAGTTCGAGCGTCGATCCGGCATCGACGACCCGCTCGATCACGTCGAACATGTCATAGCCCTTGTTAGGCTTTTCTGGCACAACGGAATCGATACCCTCCGGCGAACGCTTCGGGGCCATCCCGCTGGTCTGTGGTGGGTCCTCGTCAGCGTTGTCGGGCAGATAGCCGATGAGTTTCGCGACGAGTTCGCGGGCGTGTTCCTCGTCGTCAGCGATGAGGTCCGCACTCCCGGAGTGCTGTGCGTGCACGTCAGGGCCGCCGAGCTCTTCGAGGCTGATCTCTTCGCCCGTGACCATTTCGACCATCCGGGGGCTGGCGATCGCCATGGCACTCATATCCCGGACCATAACGGTGAAATCCGCGAAAACTGGCGTGTAGGCCGCGCCGGCGATACAGGGACCGTACAGCACACAGATCTGTGGGACTCGCCCAGAGAGCATCGAGTGGTTGTAGTAGAACTTCCCGATCCCTTCGCGGTTGGCGAAAAAGCCCGTCTGCTGGTCGATACGGCCGCCCGAGGAGTCCATCAGATACAGCACCGGTCGCCCGGTTTTCAGTGCCCGCTGTTGCATCCGGAGGAACTTCTCGACACCCTTTGCGGCCATGCTGCCGCGTTTGACCGTGTAATCGTTGGCCATGAAATGCAGGTCACGGCCCTCGAACTCCGCGGCCCCCGTGATGAGCCCGTCTGCCGGAAGCTGGTCGTCAGCGTCGAACTCCGCAAATTTCCCGTCCTCGAACAGGAAATCGTCACCGAACCACAGGTCGATACGGTCCCGGACAAACAGCTTGCCCTCCTCAGGCAACTGCTCTTTGTACTTTTCCGGCCCGCCTTCGAGGATCTCTTCAATCTCCTCGCGCAGGGTCTCTTCGCGTTCAGTCGGGCCGAGGTCGTCGTCGATCGGTTCCGTGGATTCGTCCCGTCGATCGCCGTCGTACGTGGCACTGCTGACTGCTTCGCCGCTGTCGATGACGAGAGTAATGTCGTCCTCGAAGTGTGTCGCCAGTGCCTCGGCAATGGCCTGTGCTTCCGATTCGGTCGCGTCGTCTGAAATTCTGACTTGCATACTTACTCCTCCAGTACAACCAGGGTGTCACCCATGTCTACGGAGTCGCCCTCCGCAATCGGGACGGACGCGACAGTGCCGCCCGTGGATGCCACCACGTCGTTTTCCATTTTCATCGCCTCCAGCACGCAGACGACATCGCCCGCAGCGATATTGTCACCGGGCGCGACTTCGGTCGAGAGAATGGTTCCCTGCATCTCAGCCGTAATTGCACCCGACGTGGTCACGTCCACCGTGCCGCCACCGGATGAGTTGCCGCCCGAAGCGTTACTGCCGGAGCCGCCACTGGCGTTGCCATCACGGGATACGCGGGGTAGGCCGTCCGTAACGACCACATCGAAGCGCTTCCCATCGACTTCGACAGCAATTTCATCCGTCGCCGCCGACGAGCCGTCGCTGCCGACCTCGTCGGTCCCCCATCGTGCAACAGCCTCGTCAAGGGCCTCGTCGGCGAGTTCCTGATCGAGGTATTTTGTCGTGTGCGTTCCGGCGCGGAAGGTGTCGTCATCAAGCATCAACAGATGGAACGGGATGGTCGTATGGACCCCCTCGACAGTGAAATGGTCGAGCGCACGCCTCGACCGGTCCAGACAGTGCTCCCGGTCCTCACCGGCGACGATGAGCTTCGCGATCATCGAATCGTAGTCGCCCCCGATATCGTCGCCCTGGGAGACTGCGTGGTCGAGCCGGACACCGATACTGCTTGGCGGCGCGTACGTCGTCAGCGGTCCCGGCGTCGGCGCGAAGTCCTCCGCCGGGTTCTCCGCGTTGATCCGGTACTCGACGGCGTGCCCGTCTATCGACACGTCGTCCTGTGTGAAGGCCAGTTGCTCGCCCGCGGCGACCCGGAGCTGCCAGCGAACGATGTCGATCCCCGTCACTGCTTCGGTGACGGTGTGTTCGACCTGGATTCGGGTGTTCACCTCCATGAAATAGAACTCCCCGTCTTCGACGAGAAACTCTACGGTGCCGGCGTTCGTGTACCCGGCTTCACTGACACCGCGTCTGGCGGCCTCCCCGATCTCCGTACGTAGTTCGGCATCGAGCGCCGGACTCGGGGCTTCCTCGATGACCTTCTGGTGGCGACGTTGCAGCGAGCAGTCGCGCTCGCCGAGGTGACGGACGTTGCCGTGTTCGTCCGCAAGCACCTGCACCTCGACGTGTTTTGGGGCTTCGAGGTACTTTTCGACGTACACCGAGTCATTGCCGAAATAGGCTTCACCCTCGCGTTTTGCGCTTTTGAGCGCCTCCGCAACCTCGGCCTCGCTCCGGACGATCTTCATGCCGCGACCGCCACCGCCGCCCTCGGCCTTTATCGCGATGGGGTAGCCGTACTCTGCGCCCAATTCCCGTACTTCATCCGGCTCGTCGACCAGATCCGTCGTGCCAGGGACGACCGGGACGCCAGCCTCCTTCATCACTGTCCGGGCTTTCGTCTTTTCACCCAGCGTCTCCATCGCGTCGCTTGGCGGGCCGACCCACGTGATTCCGTCGGTATCCTCAACGCGGGTAGCGAACTCGGCGTTTTCCGCGAGGAAGCCGTACCCCGGATGAATTGCGTCGGCCCCGGCTCGCTCAGCGACATCGAGGATAGCGGTCTGGTCGAGATACGACTCGCTTGCAGGTGCCGGGCCGACGTTGTATGCGTCGTCGGCGTACTCAACGTGGCCGGCGTTGCGGTCGGCGTCGCTGTAGACGGCGACTGTTTCGATACCCAGCTCTTCACACGCAGCCATCACACGAACCGCGATTTCGCCGCGGTTTGCGACAAGGACTTTCTCGAACATTAGTAGGATCTGGGGAAGCCGAGGTGCTGCCCGATATGGTTGTACGCCATCTGCTGGGAAACCGGGGCCAGCCGTGTCAGGTTGATTTCACGCCACCAGCGCTCAACGTCGTACTCCTTCGCGTAGCCCCAGCCGCCGAACGCCTGCATCGATTGTTTGACTGCTTCGATACCAGCACTGACGGCCGTCGCCTTCGCGACGTTTGTCTCGTATCCGCACTCCTCGCCCTGATCATAGAGCCAGGACGCCTTCTCACGCATGAGTGCCGCTGTTTCCATGCGGGCGTACGCCTTGGTGATCGGGAACGAGACCGCCTGATGGCTCCCGACGGGCGCGCCAAACACCTCCCGGTCGCTAGCGTACTCGATAGCAGTGTCGGCGGCTAGTTTGCCGATACCGGTCCCGGCGGCCGCAAAGCCTATTCGTTCCGGGTTCAGCATATCGACCAGAGTCCACCAGCCATCGTCTTCCTCGCCTAGCAGGTTCTCCTCGGGAACCCGAACGTCCTCGATGAAGACCTCACAGGACTTCGAATAGTTGATGCCGTGTTTGGGAATTGGTGATACGTCGATGCCGGGGTCGTCCATATCAATGATAAACAGACTTATGCCGTCAGTCCCGCGCTCAACCTCGTCACGTGGGGTCGTGCGCGTGACGAGGATCATATTGTCGGCCCGGTCCGCGAAGGTAATCCAGGCCTTGTTCCCGTTCAGCACGTACTCGTCGCCGTCTTTCTCGGCTCGGGTGGCGACATTCAGCGTGTTTGTCCCGGCTTCGGGCTCTGTGATGCCAATAGAGAAGTTTCGCTTGCCGTTGGCGATGTCCGGCAGGTAGGTTTGTTTCTGCGCTTCTGTTCCGCTCTCCTTGATACCGGCAGCGGCCATACCAGCGGTGAGCACCAGATACCAGGTGCCCGCCATGCCACAGCCCTCGGCACAGAGCGTCTCCATGACCAGCCCCATCTCCTGGATTCCCATCCCGGCCCCTTCGTACTCCGGCGGGACCAACAGGCCGTGGAAGCCGGCCGCGGCCAGTTCGTCCCAGAATTCCTCTCCGAACTCGCCTGCCTCCTCTTTCTCGCGCCAGTACTCCGGTCCGTACTCGGCCGCCACGTCCGCTGCGGTCGACCGAATCATCGAACGCTCCTCTGTATCTTCGAAATTCATTGGTGTTGTGTATGTGTTTGCACTCGTGGTGCTTGATATCTTATGTCAGGGTTCGACTTCAGCTTCTGCTTCGGCGTCGTCGTGCAGTTCGGTTCGGCGGATCTTTCCAGTCACGGTCTTGGGCAGTTCCTCGCGGAACTCGATTTCGCGTGGGTACTCGTGTGCTGAGAGCTCTTCTTTCACGTAGCTCTGGATGTCTTCTTTGAGGGGGTCGGATGGCTCCGCGTCCTCGCTTGGCACAACGTAGGCCTTGACGATGTTGCCCCGCGCTTCGTGTGGCTTGGGAACGACGGCCGCCTCAGCGACCGCTTCATGCTCGCCCAGCGAGCTCTCGACCTCGAACGGCCCGATGCGGTAGCCGGAGGAAAGGATCACGTCGTCTGCCCGTCCCTCGAACCAGAAATAGCCGTTCTCGTCCTTATGTGCCAGATCGCCCGAAAGATACCATTTCCCGTCTGGACCGTCGATGAAAGCCCGCTGGGTCTTCTCAGGCTTGTTCCAGAACTCGGCGAAGAAACACGGGTAATCCCCCCGCTGTGCGATCTCGCCTGTTTCGCCGGGTTCCAAGACCTCACCGCTCTGTGGGTCGACGATATCGGCCTCGATTCCGGGGAGTGGTTTCCCCATCGATCCGGGCCTGAGTTCCATCGTGGGATAGTTGTTGATAATCATGTTCCCGGTCTCAGTCTGCCCATATGTGTCGAGAATCGTGACGCCGAGTTCGTCTTCCCCCCACTCGACGACGCCGGCGCTGAGTGGTTCGCCGATAGAGAGCGCATGACGCAGATCGAGGTCGACATCGGCAAGCACGTCTTCGTTTTCTCGGAGCATCCGGTACGCCGTCGGGACCGAGAACAGGACGCTGATCGGGTATTCGTCGAGCAGGTCGGCCCACTCGTCGGTGTCGAACTCGCCCTCGTACGTGAACAGCGACGCACCCCAGAACCAGGCACCGAGTGTGTTGATTGCACCCGTCAGCCAGCCGAGGTCGCCGGTCGACCAGTACAGGTCGCCGTCCTGGAGATCCACGGCGTACTTCTGTGTTGCCGCGACACCGGCGATCCAGCGCTGTTTGTGGAGGACGCCTTTGGCCAGCCCGGTCGTCCCTGAGGTGTAGTACAGCAGTGCGTCGTCTTCCCCGCTGGTCTCGGCAACCTCGTAGGCAGTGCTCGCGCCGTCGAGCGCGGTATTGAAAACCACGTCATCGGCAGGTGCGCCGCCGCCGCGGTCAACGGTAATCACATGTTCGACCGTGGGCGCATCGTCCAGTGCGTCTTCGACCGTGTCTCGATTATCAGTCGTGGTGACGACGACCTTCGCGTCACAGTCGTCCAGACGGTACGAGATGCCATCGGGCCCAAAGCGCTCGTTGACGCTTCCCCAGACAGCACCGTGTTTGAGCGTTCCGACCAGCGCCACGTAGTGCTCGGGGATCCGGGGCATGTACGAGAAGACCCGGTCACCCTGCGCAACCCCAAGGTCGTCGAGGACGTTGGCGAACTGGCTTGAGCGGTCAGCAAGCTCCCAGAACGTCATTTTCGACAGTTCTCCGTCGGTCCCGACCTGATAGAGTGCGACCTGTCCCCGGTCGCTCGCGTGTCGGTCAGCGACTTCGTGCCCGATGTTCAGGTCATTCGGTGCATCCCAGTCCGCTTCCGCATAAATGTCGTCCCAAGAGAATTCTTGCCGTGCTGTGTCGTAGTCCGGGAGGTTGTGGCTAGTCACCATACACCGCTCGGAATACCGGTTTCCCGTATAACTGTACCGGTTGGTTTTTCGCATTAATATATTGCATTAATCATTATTCGGATTCCTTTGTAGGCACTATTTGGGTTTTGTGTGGCGAAAACAGATCTGATTACAACATACTCGAAATTATATACATGCGAGAGACATATTCAGTAGGGTGAGCCGCTTTCAGTCGTGTCTTCGGGACCGGTGTGGGGTTCGTCCCACAAAACGCGCGCCACTTCGCGGACGCTGTCCGGAAAGGAGTTCTTGAACGTGACTCGGGGCGCGATGTACGTTTCCTTCCAGCGCGGGTCCCATGCCGCGTTCACGTACAGACGCGAACCGGTTTCGTTGTCCCGTCGATAGTGCGGCCGTGTCGCCGCCGGTGCGTCCGGTTCGCTGAACGTCCAGTCGCGAGCCGGATGAGATTTTAGCCAGACGTCGGCCAGGACGCGGCCGAAATCCTGCGGCGGAACGTCTTTGTCGACGATAACCACAGTGTCGAAAAGCGATGAGAACGAAAAGAGGATATTCGCAAGCTGCCACTCGAAGCCACCATACAGCACGTCACTAGCCACGAAACAGATACCGAGCTCAGCCTCTGCTGGTAACATGACCCATTCGACTGGTGAGATGCCCCAGTAGTTGTTGACCCGGTGATAGAGCGTTGCGGCGGTCGCAAGCCCTGTGAGTTGGATATCATCCGCGAGTGGGCGGCCGACCGGGGAGATGGGGATGACTGGAGTTTCAGTAGCGCGAACGCGCTCGACCGACAGCGAGAGCGGCCCGCTCGCAACGACGTACTCCCAGCCTTCTCGGCGGTCGGAGCGGAAGTCAGGTTGGCGGTCCACAACCGTTGTCTCGACGACGACCTCCGTCGCACTCGGGACGAGTCCGCCGTTGGTCGGGACAAGCGGGACAGTTCCAGTTACCCCACAGGACTGGATCGGCGTGGCAGTTTGCTCAGTGACCGCGAGCAGGTATGCCGTCGTAATCGCCGCCGGCGGCACGCCAAGCGCTATCGTCATCGTGGTCCCGTCAGCAACAAGCGTCGACAGCGCGTCCGGGACGCGTACTCTGAGCGTGTCGCCGCCGACAACCGAGCCGTGAACCGGTGCCCAGTGTGTGCCGTCAGCGGTTGAGATCGATGCGACACCAAGCGTCACTGCGGGCCACGTGTCGGTTTCGCCCTGGGGGAGCTGCAGGTCCTGTACCTCGATGGCTGTCTCCGAGGCCGCCTGCCCCGCATATGTCGGCTCCGGATTCCCGCCGGTTGGACCGAGATCACTGATTGTCTCTAGCAGATCAACGAGCGTGGCGTCCGGATCACGTCCGAGGCCGAGCGCCAGTCGCGACCACGGCCGAGCCTCGCGGTGCTGTGTCTGGTCCGGGCCGCTAAACACACCGCTAACTAGATCTATGCCCGTGGGTCGCTGGAACCGAAGCGCCGGCCCACTTGCGCGGAGGGCCTCCGCCGCAAGCACGTCAATCGGGACCTCGAATGGGCCGTCAAGTCGGGCGAGGTCGTCGTCGCCAGCCAGTCCGCGGACGTACTGCGTGAACGGTATCACTGTGATTTCCCCTCCCGCTCGTCAAGCCGGTCGAACCGCGCAGAGTTTAGTCCCGCTTCGACCAGCCGCTCCTGAGCTCGCTTCCGTGTTTCTGTGGTCGCCGTCGTGTCCGTCGCGTCACCGTCGGTCGTTGCGTCGATGTAGGCTTTGGCCGTCTTCGCCTTCGACGTTCCCACATCTGCACTTCCCTTCTCATCGGGCGTCTGGTAGATGTTGAGCGGGACTTTCGGCATCCGCTCGACGCCGAACTGGTGGAAGTCGGCGTCTGGATCGGCCTCAAGCGCGATAGCTGTCAAGACTGCCCGTGGATCGAGCGGGTCGACAGCAGCGTCGACAAACACGAAGAAGTCGATGTGGAGCATCCCCCACGTCGTGAAAATAAAGTTCGCCAGTTCGTGGAGATACCCCGGATACGGTCGGTCCGTCGCGATGACCCAGACAGTGCGGGAGGTGAATCGCCATGGGACCGCCATCGCAACGTCGAACCCGGCGGCTCGGAGCCCGACAGTCGCGTCGGGACCGGCTGCGACGAGCCGAAGCGTACTGGTCGAGTTCTGCCCGTATCCGACACCGCTCCCCTCGACGCAAAACGGTAGCCGCGGTTCGTGGCGGTGGGTGATCGCATCGACCTCAAACACCGGCATGGAGCGCCGCGGGCCGTTCATATATCCGAAGTAGTCTCCGAACGGTCCCTCATCTAGGCGGTCGTTAGGCCGAACGTGGCCTTCAAGCACTAGCTCGGCCGTCGCCGGGACGTACAGATCATTGGTTTCGCACTGGACAAGCTCCACAGGCGCGTTTTTCAAGCCGCCAGCGAAGGCCGCTTCGCTCCGCCCCGTCGGGATCCACATGTCTGCAGTACTCTCGACGGTGGGTTCCGCACCGATAACGACCGCGACTGGCATCGGTTCGTCCCGCGGTTCGTAGTCGTAGTAGTAGCGGTTGGGTACCTGCTCACCGGCCAGTAGCAACAGACTGGCCTGAGAGCTGTCGTGGATCATCATTCGATGGCTCGACCAAGTCCCCCACTCTGTGTCGGGGTCCGGTGCGACGATGGTGTGGTGATTCGAGTACCGCCCCCCGTCGCCCTCATGGATATACGGCCACGGGAACGAGAGGAGGTCGACCTCGTTGCCCGTCCGCACTGTTTCTTTACAGGGTGCCCTTCGATTTGCGACGGTCTGGGGCGCTTTCGGCGCGTTGAGGCGATCAATCACTCGATCGTAGTATGTACGGCCTGAAAGGCCACTTGGGAATCCCAGCGCTTGAGCGAAGTGATCCCAGGGACGAGTCTGGGAGCCGCGGTACGGGTCGCCAACCAGTTTCGACTCCGTCTCTATCCCTGCGATGGACTCGAACACCGGAATCGGGCCGTCACGGATGTTGGCAAGCATTGTGGCTGCACTTGCTTCGAGGTCCCACGACACCGGTTGGTCGAAGGACCGAAGCCAGCCAGTCGTGTCGAGCAAATCGAGATACTCGCGGAGCGAATTGACGGCCATCTATCACTCCTGTTTCTCGAGCACACGCCTGAGTGGGTCGTCATCACGTTCGCGACGGACCTCCGCGTAGGCGTCAAGCAGGGCCGGTCGCTCTGTGGCGAGGTGGTCGAACGCGATCTCGCGAAGCGCATCGGACGTTGACTTATACTCGCCAGTCTCGACGAGATACTGCAAGAGTACCTTCAGATCGTCGGACCGGGTGTTGAGGATATTCGACGCCGCCTCCTGTTCGGCCGCCAGATGGGCCACTAGCTCATGATCGATACCGGTCGCATCAGTCTCATCAAGTAGTTCGACGTATCTGGTCTCGCTAACGCTCTCGTGTGGCCCGGCAACGATTGTCAGCGGTTCTGGATCAGTGAGTTCAGCAGGGTCCTTGGCGATGCGAACGCGCGCCTCAAAAATGCGTTTCGTCTTGGCATCCGTGATCTGTAGTGTGGTTTCTGTCTGTGCTTCCTCAGGGAGATGGTCTGTTGACGTGATGTAGTGGCTCGACATTACCTGCCCTCAGTTGGTTTACTGATGTTCTTAGCAACCTCTTGTTCCAATAGCATATATGTACCGTCGTCGAACCGTTCTGGGGTTGCTGGGAGTGGCCTCCGAAGTGTATTCGAATGGATTGAGGCGCGGACTGTTATGATCGTCCAAGTTGACTCTCCGACCGAAGTGGAGTTAGTGGATTGGGGCCCGGCATCTGTAGTTGGAGTGGCTTCACACCCCCACCCCACTGGTTCCGCTGTTAGGAGATAAATAGGCGGCACCACCCCCATGGGAGGGGGTGTTTTGCTATTTTGTGGTAACGTGCTACGGTTGTGGTTTCCTGCCGATACACTTGAAGTTATTCACTAGCTCTAGAAATATTCAGGCTGTAGTTGGAGTGGGCCACCGCTGGGGGGTAGTTCTAACAGCGGAAGCAGTGGGGTGTGTCCTCTCTCATACAGCAGACTCTGTCTTGTTGATTCACAGTGGAGGTTCTGAGATATCAGCAGCCTCATGCAACAAAGTCGTTCCAGCGGTGGCAGTGAACCGTCTTGGAGTCAATACCCACGGAGCTCGACCTATGTAGAGTGTAAAAACAGCGGACTGCGTCAAACCCACTCCCATTATTATCGAGCTAACAGCGGAAGTGGTGGGGTGGGTGTGTCGCTCTGTTACTGAACTCCCATTCCCTGTCCACTCATAGTTAATCCGGTCCCGCTCCTCAAAGAACGCACCATCCGGCCACCGTCCTAACAGCGGAAGCAGTGGGGTGGGTGTGTCGTAGGGTAGCCACTCCATTTCCACTCTAACAGCGGAAGTAGTGGGGTGGGGGTGTAGCAGGGCAGCTATTCCAGTTCTCAGCTAACAGCGGAAGTGGCGGGGTAGATCATTTATATACTCAACCGAACAGCGGAAGCAGCGGAACCAAAGGTTAAGACAGTTCGTGTTACAACTACATGCAAATGAGCGATATTACGTTCTCGCCGACATCCACAATATTCGAACGACGCGAGGCATTACTTGAAGAGTGGACCCCTGAGGAGCTTGTCGGACGTGACGAGGAGCTCCAGAAGTATCACGCTGCGCTCCAGCCAGTCATCAACAACGAAACTCCGTCAAACATCTTTCTGTACGGGAAAAGCGGAGTCGGGAAGACGGCTGCCACTCGATACCTTCTCTCCGCTCTAGAACGTGATGCAGCAGATGTCGACGGACTGGACCTCAGTACGGTCGAAGTCAACTGCGATGGACTCAATTCGAGCTATCAGGCCGCGGTCGCAATCGTCAACACACTCCGTGATCCAGCGAATCAAATCTCAAATACCGGGTATCCACAGGCTTCAGTGTATCAATTCCTCTTCGATGCACTTGATGATCTGGGCGGAACGGTACTTATCGTCCTCGACGAAGTCGATCACATTGAGGACGATTCGCTACTGTACAAACTTCCCCGTGCCAGATCGAATGGTGACATCTCCGAAGCGAAACTTGGTGTCATCGGTATCTCAAACGATCTCGATTTCCGCAACCAGTTGTCCTCGAAAGTCCGGTCGAGTCTCTGTGAAAAGGAAGTGTCGTTCTCGGCCTACAACGCCAATGAGCTACAGCTCGTTCTGAAACAACGTGAGGCCGTCGCCTTTCAGGATGATGTCCTCGATGACGGCGTCATAGAAATGTGTGCTGCGTACGGTGCGAAGGACTCCGGCGACGCCCGCCAGGCGCTGGACCTCCTCCTTGAGGCCGGTGACCTTGCCCGGGAGTATGATGATGAGCTCGTAACTGAACACCACGTACGCGAAGCCCGGCAACGGCTTCAAACTGACCAGGTCGTCGAAGGGATCCGCAACTACTCTGATCACGGCCAGCTCGTTCTCTATGCACTCACTGGACTCGCCGAAGAAGATGACACACCGGCCCGGACACGAGATATCCTGGGTGCGTATCAGGAGTTAGCACGTGAGGAGGGTCTGGACCCGGTTTCAGAGCGTTCGGTCCGCGACTATCTCGGCGAACTCACACAACTCGGAATTGTGTCCTCAACGGAATACAACCGAGGGAAAGGCGGTGGCAAGTACAAGGAATTCGACTTAGAGCAATCCATCAGTTCGATCAAAACGGGGCTGTCAGAACTCCTGAAAAAAAGCCCGTAACCCCACCGGTTCCGCTGTTAGCTACCCCACTGGTTCCGCTGTTAGACGGAGCGCAGGAGTATACTATCCATATTGACGTAATTCCTGACAGCTGGTAACACGCCACCGAGAGCTAACAAATATAGGGCCTATCTGATACCGATGGCGTGCTCTGACCTTCGCCATCGCTGGCCAGTCCCGCGCCGACGTGTTTTATCGAACCGCTCCATACAATGCGTATGCGAGAACCCGTTCGGCGATATGGGGATGAGCCCTGGCGTCACCGGAAACGCGATGCGGCTGTCACGGATCAAGCCTGACCGGCAAGTCGACGCCTGACGTTTCGTTACCCTGTCACTCTCGTACATACTATTCTGAGACCTTCTCGACACCAGAGCTGTGTGACCGCAGTCTATACGGGATTTCAGGCGCGGTTTTCGGGCCGATGTGGCTCCGATGGTGTAGCGAATCACAGGACGACGACAACAATGCCAGCGGCGGCGACGGCCCCAAGAGCGACCGTTACTCGCTGGCCCAGTTCGACCGTCCCCAGTAGCCACGCGAGGCCGGCCTTCGTGAGCGTATTCGCGATAGCGCCGATGACGATACCGGTAGTCGCAACTGTGGCAGAGATATCACCGTCCGCTTCGAGTGTGCTCAGCGTAAGCGTGATTGCATCGACGTCAGCGAGCCCCGAGAGAAACGCAGTTGCATAGATCCCCGAATCGCCGAACCAGGTATTTGCGGACTCGGACACTAGGAGCACAATCGCGAAGACAGCGCCGAAAAACAGTGCCGGTCGGAGACGAAACGGGTTCTTGAGATCGCTTTCGACCGCCGACTCTGTGGTCGATTGCCAGTAGACGATGCCGGCGATACACACGCCGACACCAGTCATCACTCCGAGCGGCACAGCGACCTGTGGAAGGAGTGCCGGGTTCACGACAGCGACCTCAAGAAGTGCGCGCGGAAACATGACGATAGATGCGACAACAATCGAAAACGAGCCGATCCTGTAGAGATCGGGAGTTTCACTGATTCGCTCGGCCACGGAGACCGTCGTCGCGGTTGAAGAAACGAATCCGCCAAGGATTCCCGTGAGGGCGATTCCCCACTTGGCTCCGACAGCCCGGCTCAAAATGTAGGCAACGAAGCTCAGCCCGGTGACGAAGCCGACCATTACCCAGATGAACCGTGGATTGAGACCGTACAGGATATCGAGTTCACGATCAGGCAGGATCGGCAGCACGACCAATACGACGAGGATGAATTTGAGGGAAGCACGGCGCTCCCGTTCGTCAATCTGGTCGACGAACCTGTGGATCGTCGGCTTTGCTGACAAAAGGACAGTGACAAGTCCGCCGAGAATGATCGCGAAGAGCGTCCCTCGTTCGGAGGACACTGCTAACGCGCCTAGGAGGACAGTGAGCAACGCAGCGGTCACCGTTGTGAGTCCGATATCCCCTTCGGTCAGAACTTTCCCGCCATACGCGACGGTTAGAGGGATCGCAATAGCGAGGACTGTGACGGGGAAGAGAGCAGGAAAGAACGCCTGCACGGTTGCGCCGACGAGGGCAAACAGCGGAAATGTCCGGCTGCCCGCAAACGTTCCTCCAGATTTCGCCTGTTCCCGTTCCAGTCCGATGAGAGCGCCAATACCGAATGCAACGAGGAGACGAAGAAGGAGTGAGTCGATGATCTCTACCATTCTCTATAGTTCAATCCTCCAAGGTGTCAAACTTCGGGTGTGAGGGCCGAATCAATTGTCTGCTGTGGTTGCTACGGGACCGTGCTCGGTTTGAGTTGTTTGGAGGTCGGACTGCTGTCTGTTCCTCTGGGGAACCGGTGTGTCTGGGAGTCATGACTCGATATCGACGAGATAGACGAGGAGAAAGCCGGCTGCGACGGCAACTGCAGGAATCTCGTACGGGCGCTCGTGGAATGTCAGAACCGCTGCGGCCACGATGAGCGCGCCGGCGATCACCGCGTATCCAAGCTTTTGCTCACCCGTTCCGCGACCTTCGACAGGGTCTGTCCGGACGACCAGTTCGCCCCGCTCAAGCCGGGCCAACGTTCTATCGACACGGGACGGGACCCGTGCCAGTGCGGGGAGCGACCGGCGAATATCTGCCCGCGTTTCCTCGATGAGTGCGTCGAGTTCGCTCTCGATGAGCCCCTGGTCGACGAGGAATGAACGCACAGCGGTGAGAAAGTCAAACTCCGGATCAAGCTGCCGACAGACACCCTCACCGACGGTCCCAACCCGGATGAGTAACATTACGTCCGGCGGAATTCGAAATGGGAACGCACGGAGGTTCGTCGTCAATTCCGTAATGATCATCCGCCAGGTAATCTCTGAGCGGCCTTCGAGGTTCTCGATGACGAGTTCAAGCACCCGACCGACCTCGGCACGGTTGACGTGTGGCTCGAGGACATCGAGCGCGACGAGCGCGTCTACCAAGTCGTCCACGTCACGACGGACGAGTGCCCGATAGAGCGCGATAATATCTTCCTGAACCGTGGGTGGAAGGCGTTCGCTCATACCGAAATCGAAGAGCAACAGCCGGCCGTCGTCCGTGACGGCGAGGTTACCCGGATGGGGATCAGCGTGGAACACACCGTCGATGAGCCCCATCTCTAGATACACATTGATCACCCGTGTCGCCATCTCGTGTGGCGTCATGTCGATACCGTCGAAGGCGTCGCTGTCGGTTATCTTCTGTCCGGTCAGATACTCCATCGCCAGCACCCGTTCCGAGCACAGGTCTTCATAGACGGCAGGGATGACGACTCGCTCATCGCCGTCGAAATTCTCCCTGATATCAGCCATGACCGTCGCTTCGCGATCAAAATCCAGTTCGTCCAGGATTATGTCCTCAAAATCGTCAGCCGCGTTTTCGATCGAATACTGCTGGCGCTCGGTAGCGAAGGGGCGAATCAGTGGAACCAGTCCCCGGACGACTCGAAGGTCACGCGTAATCACGGGCTTCAATTCAGGACGCCGCACCTTCAGCGCGATTCGCTCACCTCGGTAGGCAGCGGTATAGACGTACGCGAGCGACCCGCCAGCGACCGGCTCGAGTGTCGACTGATCGAGTTCGTCGCCAAGCTCTTCGGCAATGACGTGCTTTGGATCTCCCCCCGCGCCTTCGGGAACCTCGTCTTGAAGGGTTCCGAAAACGTTGGCATAGACCGGCGGGACGATATCGGGGCGGGTCGAGAGTACCTGCCCAACTTTGATGAATGCCGGCCCGAGTTCGAGCATTGTGTCCCGGATCTCCTCGGCCCGTTGTCGATGGTTCTCGTCCGGGACCTGCCGTCGTGAGCCAAATAGGATGAACCGCCGCCGATCGCGGAGAAATGCCAGCGCGAAGGGTAGAAACCGGATGAAAACGACTAGATATCGGCGAAACAACCCACTCATTCTATCGGAGTGAATAACGGTCGAGTGGCGTCAATTGACAGTACATACCCTGCTTTCGATCAAGCGGCATATATAGGTGGAGGAAAATTACGGCCCCTCGTATAACCAGTCTCTTGATGTTGGATTGGCTGCTGATTTACTGGAATATCTCCGAACCTGATGGGACAGTCGAACAAGGAGATAACGAGCCGGAAGCAATAATTCCCATGCATCGAATGTCTCTCGATAGGAGCGATCAGAGAGACCGATAGACCGGCATAGAGCGTCTCTGATTTCGTCTTATAATCCTTGGGATGGAATCCACCGTGTGGTAAACGGTGCGACTTCCTGCAGGGGGGTACCAGCTACATAGTCATCCAGTAAATGTCTGGATTGATAACTTCTCGCTCCCAGTGTTGAACCAGTACCGTAGCCGATGATATGCGTTCTGCCTGATTCCGTACTGTTAGGAAACTCACATAGATTTAATACATTTCGGTGACAGTTCTGAATTATGGTTGCTCAATCGACACAACGACAAGACTCGTTTTTTACGCTCCCATCGCATCCGGTGGGGTACCTCGCAATCGTAGCTACGCTTACCACTGCTGGTATCCACTTACTGCTTGGTCCACGTGTCATGGGATTCAGCCAGACATTAGGGTCGCTGTTCATCCTGAATGGGCTTGGATTTCTTGGAGGGATCTTCCTGTATAGTAGCCGATACTGGCGACCAGAACTGTTTCTTGTCGCTGCGGGATATGCCATTGCCACTATTCTCGCACTGTTTGCATTTCAGGGTTTCAGCCTTGACGCGTTCTATATGCAGGGGAACCTGAATCCGCTGGCTGTCGTCTCAAAGGCAGCTGAGGCTATCCTCGCCCTCTGTACCATCTACTTATACGGCTCTGCTGAAACCCTTAACAGGTGACAATTCCTGACCCGATTATAGTGAATACAGCAAACACAGACATTATTATGATTGGAGTTTGATTTGTCAAGCACAAATGCTAAACAGACTGGGGGAAGCAATAAAGCAGATTCGGATTGTCAAGGAAGATATAGACGACCCTGAACTGAATAAAGAACTGGAACACGCTCTGGAACCGCTTAACAACGTGGTGGAGATCGTTGAAGACGACGATTGATTCATATTGTTGACTGGTTCTTCTTAGAAAGCTCTGTATTATATGCAGTAGCTACCTCACGGCTGTTTCAGCGTCAGAAGTGTCGAAACTAGGGTTCCAACAGAGCCACTTATACAGAACATCCGCTCCGTGAGACGACTATTTTGGCTGTGCATAGAGATCTACGACGGAGGGTGGTTCAACGACACACTGGGTACCGCACGGCAACCAGCGAATTTGTGAATCAGTTCCAACCCATAGATTGGTTCAGATCTTGAGTACCGTTTGTCGTCCTCAATCGAGTGACATTGTGGCCTCACCGATTCGAGGTGACGCGTACGTAGCATATGGGAATCATGTCAACCACCGTCGACGCCGAGAGTAACAGAAATAAGTGCCGGAGACTGGTCCGGACAGGTATGGAGATTGTGGAACTCCCCCCGAAGGAGGCTGCTGTCCGTCGCTTTATCAAGGAGCTCTGGCTCCCGTACTACCGCGAACTCGAAGCAACTGTCGATACGTTCTCACTCGCCGACGATGTCGACCTCGTCGCAGCGGAACTCCCGTTCCGCGTCGACCGCCTCGATTCGGCGGAATATCGGACATGGATCGCCATCGATGGATTCACCGACGGGACTCCGCTTGCCGATACCGATGGCGAGTTTGCCGGGTATATCGCGGCCGAAATAGATGAAGCGCCGAGTGTTTTTGACCGCCCCGACCGAATGTTCATCTGTGACATCTACGTTGGCGAACCATATCGCGGCACGGGACTAGCAGACGACCTGTTTGACCGTCCAAGAGACTGGGCACACGACGCCGGGTGTGAGGAGTTCAGTCTCGACCCGCACGTAGACAACGACCGAGCCAACGCCTTCTACGAGAAGCTCGGTTTCGAGCGGACAAAGTATCACATGGTAGCCAGCGTAGAAGACCGGAGAGATCACGAGTGAGGGCAGCGCGCCGGAAACAACCACACAGGACCTGCTCTAAACATCGCTGTCTCGAGAAGAGGTGTAGGCCCCGACACAGCGCCAGTCGCTTCCCCTCAGACCCGGCCGTTGATCGCGTCCGCAACGCGCTGGTAGTCGAACAGGCGCTCCGCTTCGGGCAGGGGTTCCCCGAGGCCATTCCACGCGCCGAACTGGTCGGGATACAGTTGCTTTGCGGCGGCCTCCGTCTGGAAGAGGTTGATGATTGGGCCCTGATACTCGGTGCCGCCGCGGTAGAGTCGGTCCTCGTCGACGGCGGTTAGCTGGCTTCCGACCGGGTCGTCACGCAACTGCTCGACGCCGGACTCGAAGGTGACCTCCCCAACCGGTTCCATCGACACCGAGTAAGAACTGCTCGCGGTCGCCGCGTCCCCGGTCGTAGTCCCCTGCCCATCGGTGACTGTCGCCGTGCCATCGTTCTCTGCTGGCGTATCTCCAGTTGCGGACGCCGCCTCTTCGGCCCCGGACTGGCAACCAGCTACCCCCAGCGTCCCAACAGCACCGACGCTCGTTCGCAGGATGCGACGCCTCGTCACCGATGTCGCCTCGCTGTCATTCATAAAATTTTAGGCAGGCCTAAATATAATAAGCGTTGTGCTTCGGACACGCCGGAGTAACGACAGTCGGCGGAGGATGCTGTGGTTCTGCACAGCAGGGCAGACTAATTTCAGTTGGAGACACATTCCAATAGGCTTTTATTGTTTTAGGCAAGCCTAAAAATATGCGACGACGAACCTATCTCGCAAGTGGAACAGTAATCGCAAGTGGTCTGCTGGCAGGCTGTCGTAGTGGGAGCAGTGAGAGTGAGTCAACGCCCGAAGCGGCCGACTCTTACACTGTCTCGATGGAACCTATGGGGCCCGTAACCTTCGATGGGCCTCCCGAAGATTGGGTGGCACTGCTCCCGAGCTACGCCGACATGGGAATGGCCCTTGACGCAGGCCAGACGCTCGGAATACAGTTGCCATACCGGTATGCCACCGAGTTTTACGAAGAACTTCCCGGTGTCGAGTACGACCCCGATGCGGTGACGACACTCAATCAGGACGGTGTCGACAAGGAGCGGTTCTACCAGATGGATGCTGACGTCCACTTCATGGAACCAAACCAGCTACGCAACTGGTACGACTGGGACGAGCGGGACATTCAGGAAGTCAAAGAGAACATCGGTCCCTTCTTCGGGAACTTCATCCGGCGGCGGAGCGACGACTGGCACGACTACCCATACTACTCGCTGTATGAGGCCTTCGAGAAGATTGCACAGGTCTTCGACCGCGAGCAGCGCTACCAGCAGTTCGCGTCGTTCCACGAGGAGTTCCTGACGAACCTCCAGGAGCGACTGCCCGAAACGACTCCAGAAGCGGCACTGCTCTACCCCGCAGACGAGACACCGGAGACGTTCTACCCCTACCAGCTCTACGACGGTGGTGTCGGAAAGAAACACTGGCGTGATCTACGGCTCCGGGACGCTTTCGAGGGGACCGACGTCGGACACTATTCGGGCAACACGAGTCTCAAAGTGGATTTCGAGACGCTGCTGGATATTGACCCGGATGTCCTGCTGGTCCGCGGGCAGGTCGAAAAGGATCAGGCGACTTTCGAGGAGACTATCGTTGAGTCGCTACGGAACAACCCTGTCGCCAGTGAACTGAGCGCCGTCCAGAATGACGCGGTCTACCGTGGTGGCTATCTCGATCAGGGGCCGATCATCAATCTCTTTCAGACAGAAGTCGCGGCCCAGCGGATTTACTCCGACGAATTTTCCGATGAGACATTGTTCGACCGGCAACGGGTGGCGGACATAATCAACGGCGATAGCTGACTGCCTGCGGTGACGGCCTGCTACGAAATCAGTGCCATCGATGGCGACTGCAGCGAGAGCGTCCCCAAGTCAGAAATCTTCGCTCATCAGTACTGTTGAACTTCTAGGCCCTGAACGCGGTCAAAGCGCCTGCCACGCGTAACGATCCGCGCGCCATTGTGGCGACACACCCCTGCGATGAGTGTCTCACCGAGGTTGACGCGCTCGCCGGCGATGATGAGCAAACTCCACGCGGGGACCCCCTTCTCGTTCCGGAACGAGAACGGCTGTGGCAGGGCACCCGCATTCGCTACCTTGTGTGCGAGTCGTGCTGTGCCGAACAGCGTGGCGTTAATCGCCGACGTCGTCGAAAACAGCGCGCCAACCGCGACGAGAACGAAAGCTGCCTGTTGAATCAGCGAATCGGTAAAGAGCCTGCTCGCCGCAACAGCGAGCACGGTCTCGTTGAACTGGAGTATCCCTCGGGCGATAAGATTGTCGTCGTCACGAACGCGACGTGGACGTAGATAATTGTCGATATGGCTATCGAAGGGTAAATTCTCGCCTTCATAGTTTTGATACCACTTTGATGTCGGTGTATTCGTAGGAGAGTAACTGGAAACCCCCAAAAGAGACGAAAATGGCTCCGATTCCTACGATCGGTGTGAGCAACCCCTGGAGAGATCTCGATCAGTTCCAGATATGACTCCAGCTACGTGTCAACGGCGTCGGGAACGAAATCACGCAGAAACGCTCACTCCTCCACGCTCAACGATTTCTCTGGACGGCAGCGTCCCCGTAGCTTGGTCCTACCGGTTTAATCTGAGGCACGCCGGAGACAGCCTGACGCATAATGTTACCGGCTACGAGCGTATTGGAGTTAACCGCCGAGTAACTAAACAGATAGTTGACGATACGGCGGATAAGCATGCCGATGCTCGAGACGGAACGTAGCCCCGCCCTCACTTTTCGGAGCGCTCTCGAGTCCTGGGGAATGCCGGCATTCTACGTCGTGTTCATAGCGCTGGCGGTCATCCCACCTCTGATTTACCTCCGACAGCCGCTGTTGCACGACGAGATGACCTATCTCGTCATCGGCCGTGAGATAGCCTCCGGAGGGACGCTCTACGCTGGTATCGCGGACCACAAGACCCCAGCCATATACTACCTGACAGCACTGCTCTGGGAGACGGTTCCTGAACCGTACCTCGCCGGACGGATACTCGTCTACGCGGTCCACGCGACGACAGCACTGCTCGTCTTCCGTCTCGGTTCGCTGTGGGGACGCCCGGTCGCGGCCGTCGGCTCTCTCGCGTACCTGTTCGGGGTGTACGCGCCGGTATTCGACGGGTTCATCGTCATGACTGAGCCGTTCGCCGCACTGTTCTTGACCGTAGCGGTGCTGTGGTTGTTCGCCGAGCGGCGCATGACCGACCTCCTCGTTGGGCTGTCACTTGCGTTTGGGGTGCTGTTCAACCAGACCGTTCTCCTGTTTGGGCTGGTCATCATCAGCTGGTCGCTCACCTGCCTCTACGCTGGCGAGACCGACCTGCGGACCGTCGCGGGCCGCTACAGCCGAGTCGGGGCGGCCTTCCTCACGCCGCTCGGGCTCGTGGCGCTGTTCATGGCGAGCCGGGGAACTCTTGATGCGACGCTCTGGTACACCTTCGTTCTGCCCCTTAACCACTACAACCCGCCGTATTTCCTCGACGGGCAGTTGCTGAGCGCGGCCTCCTACCTTCCGGTGTGGCTGCTCGCGGGCGGGACCGCCCTCTACGTGTTCCGGTCGATACCTTCGCGGTCGTTCGACACCCGACTCGCATTTCTCTCGCTGTGGCTCGTCGTCATGTCGGTTCCGGGCCTGCAGGCGTTCCATGGCGGCCACCGGTATATTTTTGTCATGCCGGCGGCCGCTGTGCTCGCCGGCGTCGGCCTTCGCCGGCTTGTCAGCTTCCTCGCTAACGGGCCGAGGCGACTCTCACGGGGGGAGTGGGCCGGTCTGACGGTCGCTGTCGCTGCCTCCGAGACAGTCCTTACACTCGTCGCGGCAAACAGTGGGTATCAGTACTTGTTCCTTTTAGAATTCGGCTTCGCTATGATGTTCGTCGGTGCTATCGTCCTGAGTTACAGCGTCGTTCGGTGGGCCGGGAGCCTCGGCCGACTTGACACCAGCCAATGGGTTGCACTGGTCGCTGGTGTTTTCCTCGTGCTCTCCGCGCTTGGAGGGACGGTGGCCGTTGATGGGGTTAGAGAAATCAGGCTCAGCGGCGAACACATCGAAACGCAATCGGCTACCGCCGAGGAACTCGACGAAGTCGTCGACGGACGATTCTACTCGCTTGGCCCACCCACGAGCTACGAACTGGCATACTTCGGCGAGGCTCGCCCCGTACGGACGTTCATTACGCCCCCCTACGGGGAACCACTCGCTGACCGGGTCGTGACGGAACTCGAGCGAGACGAAGTACCCTACGTGCTCGTAAGGAGCGAGCAGGTCGGTGACGGTCGTATCGATTCGACCCATGGCTACTACCCCAACGCACGAGAGCCGCTAGTCGCGTACATCGAGGCCAACTACGAACCGGTCGCGGAACACAACGGATTCGTCGTCTACGAGCGGGTGTCCGACCGACGGGACTGATTCACCTGTGCACTCGGCTCCGCGGGCCGATACCAATCGTTTGCCACCCGTTGTAGTCATCAACTGCTGTATGAACACAACCACACAGATGGATTATCCGCATCTCGGGAAACATGGTCGCCGCTGCGGGAGTGCACTGCTCAGCTCACGCAAGGCGTAGTTCAAATCACTGTTTACCAGCATGAAAATACGGGGAAGCGTCTCGGAGCTGTTTAGGCTCCCCATCTGGAGAGCGTTACACCGCTCATCGAGTAACAACCACTAAGTGGCTGTCATACTAACATAACCGTGCGGCAATCCAATACGCCGCCGACCGCGAGAGCGGTTCTGAACGACGAGAGTCGTACAGCTCGTGTCCTTTGGTAGTACGGTTCTCGTCAGCTCTTTCGCTTCACGGCGGACAATTAACTCTGGTGGACGACAGCCAGGTCTCAATCGAGGTTACAAAGCGATTCGTGTGTCGTTCAGAGAGCAAGCGCGAAAACGAACTACGATCGGTGCTCGCCACGACTACGACAAGGTCATAATTAGTAGCGTTGCGTTCGAGAAAACGTTCGACGGAGTCGTGCGCAACTCTCGTTTCGACGGGCCTGTCGAATGGCTGTTCGAGATTTTCGAGCATTATCTCGGCGTTTCTTTGACCGGCACGTTGCTCGATGCAAGTGCAGTCACTAATGCTTCCATGTTTCGGGCAGAGTCGCTGGGTGCACTCGAGCATTGCGTTCGCAACCAGGCCTGCAGTCCTCATCATAACGAGAATATGATGCCACTCAGCCATCCCAATAGCCGACCGGAATGTGGATGGATAGATGGCAGTTCGCCCAGACAGTCGGAGGTACAGCGTTTCCAACTCAAATACGCCGAACCACCGCATAGCAATGGCGGCAACGAATGATCTATTCCTCATCAACATACGGGCCAATAAACGCCCAGTGAAAGTGCGTATCGCCGTTCAGTCGTTTTTCTTGTGTCACTTCGTAAACGTACGGCCCGTGTGGACAGTTGGGACAACTATCCGCACACGGCTGGCGTTTCAGCACCGTGAACCGCTTGCCTTCGCCTTTGATTTCGACGATTTCTTCGCCCGGTAACGGCTCTATCTGCTCGGTCGGTTCATGATTATACTGTAGTAGCTCCTGTGCATATATCAAACTCTCCCGGAGGTCATGAACAGTGGCATCTTGTAATACAGAACCGATGTCATCCGGCAAGTCCACGGGTGGTGCTGGAGGACTGTTCTCTTTGCCCATGCAGACCATAACGTACTCCATGCTGCTATACCCCTCGAAGTTAGAACATATTAACAGGGGCTGAGTGATTGTTTTTATTGATCGTCCGTGTAATTCCCCAGCTTCGGAAGGCATGGCTCACACGGGGCCGTTCCCTGAGGCGCTGGCCTCGGTTATCTGAAGAAGACGAACACACGCCCTTGTGAGACTACCCGAACAGCTGGCGCATCATGGGGTGCATCTCCATGAGCTGCTCTTCAGCAATCTCCTCGTACAATTTATAAGTGATTGAGACGGTGAGCAGAAGGCTCGTCCCCCCAACACCACCGATGGTACCAAGCATGTTCGCTAGGACCGCGAGCAGACCGACAAGCGCGCCTCCCAAGACTGTGACCTGTGGGATATACCGTTCCAGAACCTTCTCGATGACGCCGACGTTCTGGCGGAAGCCAGGTATCTGCATCCCAGAGCTATGTATCTGCTGTGCTGTTGACTCAGGTCCCATATCAGCGGTCTCGACCCAGAAGATGGCGAAGATAGCGCCACCAACGATCATGAATGTGAGGTCGATTCCCATCCGAAGCAGTACTTTCCAGACAGGTTGGGTAACCCCACCGAGGAACCACATCCAGTCACGCGGTGAGTGGATTGGTGCGAGATAATAAAACAGCCCCTCGACGGGGCGCCCGTTCGCGTAGACTCCGAGCCACGATGGCATACTGTCCAGTTGCGCCCGCAAAATACGGCCCAAGAACTGAATGTTCGCCTGTATCGCGCGGACGAATATCATCGGGAGGACGCTAGCATAAATCAGTTTCACTGGGAACCGACCACGCGCACCCTTTACTCTCGCGTTCGAAAGTGGAATCTCCACACGCACGGATTCGGCGTAGACCACGATAGCGAAGATGAGGAGTGTCGTGAAAAGTTGGAGCAAATGGCCCTGTGTGAATAGGAGTGCCTGTAGCCCCTCAGAGCTGAACACGGGGCCGATGGAAACGGCACCGGTTGCCATCCGTATCCAAGTCAGAATGATACCGTACTGTTGGCCGCCGATAGCTGGATGTGTAAGCAACCCACCGACGAGCCGCTGACTGATGCCAGCGACGATAAACAGGCCGATACCGGAGCCGACCCCCCACTTGGAGATCACTTCGTCCATGAAGAGAATGAGCAACCCGCCGACGAACATCTGTGCGAAGATGAGCCACTGGACACCGGCGGTTCCAACACCTAGCGACTGGGCCACCTGGGTGTCCACGGGCAGGAAATTCCCTGCAAACACCATCGGCAAGCCGGTCAGGCAAATCATCACCAGCACAAGCAACTTCTGAAGGCCCTGATAGAGTATCTGGTCGCGTGGATCGTTCTGCGTATCGAGTCCGAGGAGATTAGCCCCACCCAGTAGCTGTAAGACGATACTCGCCGTGACGATGGGTCCGATACCGAGCTGCAGCACTGATCCCTGGCCGGACGCAAGTATCGAGCTGAAACGACCGAACACGGCTTGGTCACGGGTGATATCAAGCCCGAATAACATCACGTTTGTCAGGAAGAAATACAACAAGAGCACGCCTGCCGTCCATGCCAGTTTCCGTTTGAACGGGATGTGTCGGTCCGGCTTACGGACGGCTGGCATCCGGACAAGCACGGGTTCTGCAGTGTCTTTCCAGCTCATCGCTGTCCTCCAGCGCATGGCCAGGTGACGATACCATACTGACAGCTATACCGACAACGAATCATATGCGTCATGCTTGTGGGACCCCACGCCAGAACAGGTCACAGACGGCTCTACGGCTGCTACTCTACGTAGCGCTGCCGATGATACTGCTGACGCGGTGGTTGTCGGTATCTCTTGTGTGGCCTTTCAAATGTTTACTGGTTCGGGAACGTCTGGGAGCGCCGTAGCGTCCACCGTTTCGAGACGGTGGCGCCGGCCTGCCCGATCAAACGCCGCAATAGATGCATCGTCCCAGGGTGGCACAGCCACAAAGACGACTTCGTGTAAGTCATCGCGCTTGGTCACCTCCAGTCCGGAGTGTGGGTGAGAGATGAACCGACCCTGTGTCCGCTGTGGTGGTGTCGACAAGTCGATGCCGAACACGGAACTGACTGAGTTCGGCTCTTCGGGCAGATAGACGTCTGAAAAGACCGGGGTCTGATCAGGTACGTTGGTACCGGCTGCGAGGTCGCCCGCCGGTGTGACCGCGAGGCCGAACGACACTGTGTCCGGCTCTGCTTCCGCGGCAAGCGAAAGGAGCATCTCCTGCAATGGCTCGGTCATGTACACTGTCTGGCAATCGAGCGTTGGCGGTGTATCACAGCCCGCCGGTATAAGGACAGACTCCCCAAGGAGTGCAACACTGCCGGTAAGCACTCCGATGACTTCCAGATTCCTGTCTGCATACAGTCCCCACCCTGAGACACCGATCGCCGGGTGAGTGTCGGCCAGTACCCCCAATGCTCCCAATACGAGGAAACAGACGCCGATGCTGAAGACAACTATCGATACCGGTGATTGGAGACGCAAGCGTGACGACGGCATCACTCGACATCCTGTCGTCGTGTTGTTAATCAGTTTCGCCTTTGCTTTCTCGACGCAGATTAACAACCACTTAGCCCTTGTCAATCTGACGGCGAGGGGGACGGCTGAATATCGAACGTCTTCTGGATGAGTTGACGCGCCACCATCGAGCAGAGAAAGTACCAGACAATCCATGTTTTCATCGGTCCGAACAACGGCTCTTGCCAGCCAACGGCGCCGGCCAGCGGCACAATCAACCCGAATTCACTCGCACCGAGGTGGCCACCGCGAACTTTCCACCGTAGCCAGAGGAACACCGGGATGGTCAAAAGCATGATCCACACCATCGGTCGAAACTGTAGTTTGAACATCCCAAGCTGGTCGCCGGCGGCTTCCATCTGTTCCGCCTGAAGCTCCTCTAGGGCATCGTCATCGCCGCGCTCTTTTGCTGCCTCCTTGCGCTCTTTCAACTCCTTCATCCGTTCCTGATAGGCCTGTATCTTCTCGGTGTCTCTCAGCCGTGACTGCAACACGGTTGAATACAGTCCGGTGACGATTGCGAGTAGTATGATGACGGCGAAAAACGGGAGCGCATCCGTGACTGGCGCGAGAAGGAGGTCGTCGTACGATGCGATGGTATCCCTGATACCGGTGCTCCAGTACCCCGCAAAGAGCGAGAGAGTCACCAGTCCGGCTACCTTATCGTACCAGGCCCACGATTCGGCTTCGATTCCACCCTCGTCCGTTGCTGTGTCCATCGGTTCATCCGGTTGAAGTGCCTCCCGCACCTGCTCTGGATTCGTCAAGGTAAATCCAGTGCCGTCACTGACAAGCACCTCCTCCCGTACGAGCCGTCCCCATTCCTCACTGGACAGCGACTCGCTCACGTCGTTCCACTGGAGCGATTCGTTTCCGTTATCGCTGTGCTCAACCACCGTAGCGAGAGCGTCACGCATCGCTGGATCGTCTATAACCGATGGTACCGGTTTCTCTGGCATTCCGATAAGTGATGCTAAGACTGAACCGTTATCAATTCTTCTGTCCGGCCGTTTTCGTACTACCGTCGTTGCGAAGCGAATAGCTTAGGTCCGAAGACAGCACACGTTCAGTTATGCCCCCAGCAGTTCTAGCGGAGAGTATCAGCAAACGCTACGACGACACAGTCGCACTCGACGACGTGTCGATTGATGTCGACAGCGGGGAGATATTCGCGCTAGTTGGCCCGAATGGAGCGGGAAAGACAACCCTCGTCGGAGCCCTTACCGGAACGACGACACCCGATTCGGGCTCGGTTAGCATCTTCGGCAAGTCACCGACCCGTGTCGAGAACAGTCGTGTCGGACTGCTGCCTCAGTCTTTTACGCCGCCGGAACGGCTGACAGCACGTGAACTGGTGACCTACTATCAGGGACTCTACGACGACCCCCGGCGCGTTGACGACGTGCTCGCTGCCGTCGGCATGGAATCGGCCGACGACACGTGGTACACGAACCTGTCGGGTGGGCAAAAGCGGCGTGTCTGTGTCGGCATTGCCCTCATTAACGACCCTGACCTTCTCTTCCTCGACGAGCCAACGACGGGCATCGACCCGACTGGCCGGCAGTCACTCTGGTCGCTCATCGCCGACTTGGCAGCCGGGGGGACGACGATATTTCTCACGACCCACTACATGAAAGAAGCCCAGCAACTCGCAGATCGAGTCGCCTTGCTTGATGACGGAATGCTCGTCGAAGTCGGCTCGCCGACCGCCCTTATCGAATCCCACGGCGGCGGTACGCATCTCCTCGTCGAAACAGAAACCTCCCCGAAGCAACTGACGGGACTTGACGCTGAGGTCGAGCCGACGGAAGACGGCATACGAATTCCGGACGTTGCGACAGCCGATATCGGGCGGATCGTCGGACAGTTGGACACGCAAGGAGTCACGTATGAGACGCTCACATGGACGGACCCCTCTCTCGAAGATGTCTACTTGAGTCTCACCGATGAGGGTATCGACGAGGACGAGCCCTCGCGAGAGCCCATTACCGCTAGGAGTCAGTCTCAATGAGTCGGACGAGTCGTGTCACTGCCGAGGCCGGCGCGGCGTGGCGAACGTTCCTTCGTCGTCGGACAGCGGTCTTCTTCACTTTCGGATTTCCGCTCATCCTCGTCGCAATCTTCGGCATCGTTGTTCAGGCAAATCCAGCGGGCGGTGGTCTGTTCGGACACCCGACCAACTTCTACGTGCCGGGCTATCTGGCGGTTATTGTCCTCTTTACGCCGCTGTCCAGAATCGGGAGTTCATTGGCACGATATCGCGAGGGGAACCGGTTTCAGAAGCTGTCGACCACACCTGCGAGACCGAGCGAGTGGTTGGCGGCACACACACTCGTCAATATCGCTATCATCGTTCTCGCGAGTACCGTGGTATTAGGGGTACTGGAACTGCTCGCGGGGGGTACTATCAGACTCTCACCGTTGTTACTCCCGTTTATCATCCTCGCAGTGGTAATCTTTTGCGGGCTCGGGGCCATACTGGGACGGATTACCGATTCACAAGACGGTGTTGTCGCCGCCAGTAACGCCGTCGCACTGCCGCTCGTGTTCCTCTCCGAGACATTCGTGATGCCGGAGCGGCTTCCGATGTGGTTCCGCCCGGCGATCAGTCTGTCACCACTCACGTACTTTTCTCGAGGGGTCAGGAACGTCACCTACCTCAATCAACCAGCCGGATCTGACTTGCTCGTACTGGGGGTGTTCGCCGCGCTGGTTTTCGCCGTCGGCGCATACGCCGTTCCACAGGAGTGACACAGTGGACAGTGGACTCCGAGTTATCGGACTGTCTATAACAATGACTAAGGGATTGTTATTACTGGCCACTCTCGGGACTACCCACACAGGTCCATCGGACTTAAATATCGATATCGAGCACTTTCTGGGTCTGACAGTCCGGACGCGTGAGTTGATACTATATGTGGCCCGACTGGTGGTCCGTCTCGACATGAGTCTGCCAATTACTGTGAAGGACTGTGTCGTGGAAACTACAGTTGTTGCACGTCTGTTCCTTGTGGAGTAAACTCTGCGTGAACGCGTGAACTCCACGCTGGTGGGCCTCGGTAAACTCGCTCACCGCGTCAACAGATATTGTAACCGGAGATATAATTCTGACGAGAAGGCGTTACACGTTATCACAAACCAGACAGGCCGTTGCTTGGATGAGAGTTACACTTTGGTTTCGGCCTGATGAGAGACGACATTCCAGTCAGATGGTGACAGTTCATTCGCGTCGAACCCACCGTGCTCAGGATACGCTGTCAAGACAAGATAGTCAACCCGATTCGCAGTGTACTCGACGAAGGTGGCGATGTTCTCGCTGGCGAGACTCCCCAGTCCGTCAAGGAGCAACACCGGGACGCGTTCACCCACGTCATATGCCTCGTGACCAGCCAGTGCAACGACGAAACCAAGTAGCTCCCGCTCACCCTCGCTAAGGGCATCGAGCGTCGTTTCGCGTCCATCACGAGCGACGACGAGGTCGAACGTGCTGGTCAACCGAGCCATCTCGAATCCCGTATCAAAGCGTTCGAACAGGTCCGCTAGCGCCGTCGAAAACGACTCGCGGAGTTCCAGCTTAATCTCATCTTTACGGTTCCGAAGCGAAGCAATTTCGCCCGTGAGATCGTCGTACTCCGCGCTAAGCATCTCACGCTGCTCGGCTACAGACTTGGCGTCGGCCAGTTCCGACCGAACATCTTCGAGTTCTGCTTCTGTATATTTGATCTCACTCTCGATGTCTGTGAGCCGCTCCGATTCTGTCTCTACGGAGTCTGCCATCTCGTCGACGCGAGCCTCCAAATCAGCCAGTCGGTCGCGGGCCGAAGAGAGTTCCTCGGTTCTTTCGTCGAGAGAAGCCTCCAACTCGCCGATACGGTCCGTCAAGTCCGCTTCCTGCCGGCGGGCGGTTTTGACCTCGTCGCGGCGGGCTTCAAGCTCTTCGACTCGTGTCCGGTACTCTGATTCCTCCTGTCGTAGTTCAGTAATTCGCTCGTCGAGTGCGTCGAGTCGATCTGTCATCTCGTCACTCGTCGTTTCCGTTCCGCAGAGCCAGCACTCGACTGTGTCCTCGAGCATATCTCGAGAGACCTCAGTTAGCAACTCAGTTCGGTCCGAGTCGAGTACCCGCTTGTTGGCCTCGAAGACCCCTTGTAACAGCTCCCGATCCCGCTCGAGTGATTGGAGACGCTCACGGACCTGCTCTAACTCCGTCTCTATCTCTCCCCTTTCGGGGACGGTAAGCTCAGAGAGTTCGTCGCGGTTCTCGGCGAGTCGGTCTTCTACTCGCTCGACAGTCTGCTCGAGCCGGTTAACGCGTCGCTGTACACGTTCTCGCTCTGCACGAAGGTCGCTGAGTTCTTCTCTATCCGCGGTGTCGCCGCTGTCAGCGTTGAGTGACTCCAATTCGCTTCGTAGGTCTTCAAGCTCAGCCTCCAATTTGGTTTCCCGCTCCTGCAGTTTGGGAAGTCGCTCTGCCGCATTGTTAGCCCGTTCGAGTTCGTGTTCGACCTGATCTCGCTCGGATCGCAGTTCAGCCAATTGGCTGTCGATGTCCTCGAAATCAAGCGGGCTCGTGAGCACCGGCTCCAGCGGTTCATCGTCCCGAACTGCTTTTCGAACAGCGTTGTTCTCGTCGAGAAACGCGAACAGGTCCGCACAGATGCGGTCGTATTCGGACGAAAGGTACGGGGTCCCGCGGCGACTGACCGCCACGCCATCCCGTTCAAGTCGAACTTCGAACGCGTCGCCGTCCGCGTTGAGTTCGACCCGCCCTTGGTCAGCCCCCTCGGTGAGCGGCGTCTCGGTCCCGAATACTGTCTGGATACTCTGTAGAAAGCTCGATTTCCCTTGCCAGTTGCTCGCTCGGACGGCATTCACTCCGGGTTCAATTGCCTCGTTTGCGTTACGAATCCCGGCGATATTTTCGACTGTGAGGTCCCACGTCATGTTCAGAGTACCGGGAGCAGGAGTGTCTCCACGAGGGACGGTTCTTCGAGCAACAGACTCTGAACCGCTTCGATCGCACCATAGGGTGTAATAACCGATGAGAGAGTGTTTTTCCAGCTGTTCAACGGAGTTCCCTCTTCGTCCTCAACTGAGACGTGCTGTTCACAGACGTAGCCACGTTCGACCGCCTCGTCGAACGGGACCCGAACCGAGCAGTCCGAGCAGCCGAGTTTCACCTGGACATCTACCTCGGCGGACTCAGCGTCTGCGAGTCGCTCCTTCGATGCCAGCGAGGAGAGAACCGACTGGGCCTTTTCCTCGGTCCGCTGTCTGGCTACCTCGACGGTGTTTGACTCCCAATCGGTCTTCGCCTCGCCAGTGTTTTTTTCTGCTTCGAGACACCCCTTGAGGTGATGGCGCATCGTGCTCCAGGAAATGAGTTCGCTCTCGATGCGCTCAATGTCGAGTCCATCAGCAGCAAGCGCGGCCGCCAACTCGTCGTACGCTACGTCGTCTTCACCGATGATGAGTTCGTACTCCCGGTCCAGATGGACACTCAGTGTCTCCCGGTCGGCTTCGGCGTATAGCTCTTTGAGAACTCGTTTGTTGAACCACTCTGTGAGCGACTTGTATCCGTCCGCAGACCGTCCGTCACGGCCGGTCCAGCGAGTCACGAGATACTCGTCGAGAGAGTGGTCCCCTGATCCAGGAGCCGTGAGGTCGTACCGGTCGGCAAGTGTATCGACCTTACATCCCATACTGTTTCTACCCGAATGAAAGGAGTCACGACTATTAAACGTGCGTACTGTCATTTGCCTCGCGCTCAGATAAGCTGATTCCATGCAAACCTGAACGACCTGAGACAGTCGTTGACTGTTTCTGCTTCGGGGGTGCTGAAACGGTTTAAGAACCATATAGCTCTCCATTTTGTTGTATAACTATGAATCACCCACCAGTTGGATCTACACTCTCGATATATAGTACCATATCTGTGCTGTTAATAGATATACTGCTAATTTGAATCCATACGTGAGAAATAAACGAAGAGTTTTTTGTTGTACCCTTCCTCGAATTTGTATAAATTAACAGATTTACTGTACCTGTTCCTGTAAATAGGCGGCCTGCGTGTTAATCCCAGTTATGACCATTGGCCTCGACTAATTAAACCGTATCTCGGTCTGTGTAGGTATACCGACGTTTAATAAGGCCAGTCTCATTGAATACAAAGAAGTCGGCAAACCCAAATGAGACCTCGGTATCACCTTGTATACCGCTAAATGCCCCTCTCACCGCAACAGTCTCGCCTTCGTTGATGAGCGAGCTAATTTCATGCGCCCCATTAGATAGCGGCCGTTGGTTGATATAAAACTCCTTGAGAGCGTCTTTATTACGAATGTTTTCTTGGCCAGGCCGTTCATACACTATATTCTCATCGAAGAGACCAAACACTGTATCGTACTCTTCAGCATCGATTGCCGTGTAGTACGTCCGGACAGCATCTTCGTTCGTCTGTGGCATAGTGGTACATACTCCTCAAAATAAAAATACTTCCCCATCTGGCCGCGGGCGATATAAAACACATCAGAGAGTAGGATCGCCGCTGGAAGTTCCGCTATCCAGACTTGCAACACCCAAATGCTGATTCCGACAGGCGTTATCGCTGTTAGCAAGATATCCCATCAAATCCGTCTTAAGACCGCTGTCTACGAACGAATCAAAGAAACAAGTGGACGATAAGTCGCTCAGCGACGCCGTGGCACGGCTCATCGGCGGGTGCCCTTTTAGAGACCTTCGCGGTGTGTTCGATGAGAACTAGGTAGCCGACATGCGAGACGCCATCGGGCAAGTTGGTCAGGGTGACCGCAATGAAGTCCGTAATGTCGCATAGCGATTCGAATGATGGCGATACGAGCTTCACTTTGGATATCGTCGCCGATGTCGAAGCGGCGGTTGAGAAGGAATGTGTGTTGAGGGCCAACGTTACGTTAGTGATTAGATTGAGGACAGTCTTGTAACTGTACATCAGCGTTGTGAAGGGTCGCGCATACACGCGAAAGGTGCCAAGACCTAGTATTGGCAAAGATGTAGCAATCGCTGCAACCGCTCTGGAGCGTAACGAGTCCGTTCCCGTCAGTGACAGAGTAAACCTCCTCCGCGCAACTGATTTGGGTCTCACCTCTGAACCGCGGATTGTGCTAACCTGAGAACTGAAATTCTCCACCGATATCCAGATAATATTCCTCAAATTCTGACTACACTTTTCTAACTGTCGCTCAACTTTTTTGGTCTAATTCACTACTGGAACCCCACCCGTGTGTATTCTACACGTGTGCCGTGTGGTTCCTGAACACGGCGGGTCTGAGACCGTCCATTTATATACTCCCCTCCCATCGGATGTAATGCGAAGGTCGCGCCGGGCAGCGTTCCCGGAACGACACCCCAATGCCACCCTCGTGGTGGATTGGGTCACTCGCTTAGAATGCGAGGCCACCGAGGCTTCGTGTTCGTGT